>NZ_FNUW01000014.1:0-145996 GCF_900108285.1 Bacillus sp. ok061
AAAATATCCAATAAACATCATTTTAAATAAAACGATAGGATGGATTGAAGGACGTCCATTGTTTTCACAGTAATAAGGGCGTAACTTCTCTTCAATAAAATCAAAACTAATTGTCGCTTCGATCGCACGAAGGAAATGATCTTGTGGAACCAACTCTTCTACAGAAACAGATACACGTTCATCACGATGATTTTTTAAAGCACCCATCATAAAAAATCTCTCCTTTACCTCTTTTTATCAGTGTTGACACATAAAAAGAGGTTCAGACACAAAAACAGGCTGTGGAGAAGACTTTCTCCACAGCCTGAAAAAAGATAGCCTATATAGGCTATCTTTTTTATTTTATATTGAAAAAACGTTATTCATCTCTTTAATTTTGTAAATATGCAAGATATTTTTATAGTGTTTTTCTATCAATATTACTCATTTTTCGAGGTTGAAATTGGTATATACCAATTTTTGAGATTTACTATTCATAATATTACCAAAAATGTTACAATACACTCAAATTTATACTATAAAATCATTTTAATATGAAAAATTGGAATGAAAAGAAAGGAGAGGAATATGAATAAAGATGTCGCTTTGAAATGATTATTATCATTTCATTAGGAGTTGATGTAAAAAGATGAAGAGATACGAAGAATTGGACTCTATAAGAGGGATTTCTTCATTAGTAGTAATGATTGGTCATCATTTAATGATTTTTTCAGCATTTCAAAATTACAGTTATGAAGATAATAAACCATTTGTTGTGTATCTATTAAAAGAAACGCCTGCTCGTCTAATTTTTAGTAGTGGTAACGAATCTGTTATTATCTTTTTTGTTTTGAGCGGATTTGTTTTGTATGAATCTATTCAAAAAAACTATAGTAGCTATGGGTCATACCTTTTAAAACGTATATGTAGAATATACATTCCTTATATTGTGGCAATAATTATAGCTATTATATGCCAGACTACAATTAGTGAATATGGTATTTCTTATTTAAGTGAATGGTTTAATCGCTCATGGACGATTGAAAGTTCTTCAAGTTTAATCGCACAACATATTTTATTGGTTGGGAAATATAATACAGATGCATATAACGGTGTGATTTGGTCGCTTGTCCATGAAATGCGAATATCAATAATTTTCCCGTTAATTTTGATGATTTGCTTACGAAAAACGTTGAGGTGTTCATTACTATTATTGTTTAGTTTTAGTATATGTTCTGTCATGATATTATTTTTGTTCCGTTCGAGCTTAACATTAACAAGCTATGCATTAACGTTGCATTACACGGTGTTGTTTTTACTAGGAGCACTAGTTGCGAAGTATAAAAATAATTTAATAGTTTTTTATAGTAATTGTACTAAAAACACGAAAATTGCATGGTTTTTATTTGCAATTTTACTTTTTATGTATGAAGGGCTTATTGGAGAAATTAAAGTGCTCAATAATTTTATATTTCGAGACTACATAGTGGCGATAAGTGCATGTCTATTTGTCATATTAAGCTTGTCAATATCAACTTTGTCGTCCTTACTACGTAATAAATACTTGTTATATTTGGGGAAGATTTCTTACAGTCTTTATTTATATCATATTATATCGTTATTTTCCCTTATATACATGCTCCATAAAATATTACCGTTGCCTATTATTTTAATTTTTTCACTTGTTTTTTCGTTTATATTTGCAATGCTTTCGTATATATATGTAGAAAAATTTGCATTCAGAGTTGGAAAGTATGTAACAAAACAAGTGGATAGAAAGGAGAAAGGGTTATCTGTAAAGAGTGACTTGCAGGATGTTATTCAGAAAAGGGCGGTGAAATAATTGAAGCAAGAAATGAGTATAAAAGATTTTCAACAATTATTGAAAAGAAGATTCGTAACGATTATTTTAACGATGTGTTGTTTAACCGCTTCTTTAGTTCTTATCTCTATGTATGTTTTAAAGCCGTCATATCAATATTCAACGCAAATTCTTGTTGGGAATTTAGATGAGTTTAATAAGGAAAATTCAACAAATAAAACACAAGAAAATAAGCAACTAGTAACATCGTATGTCGATATTTTAAAAAGCCCATTAATTATTTCAACAGTTAAAAAAACTTTGAAATTAGAGCAATCAAGTTATGAATTAGCACAAAAAATCTCGGTGGTAAATACGGACAACTCACAAATTGTAACTGTTACAGTAAAAGATTCCAATCCGAAAGTCGTGAAAGACATAGTAAAGACATTGGCAGAGCAATCACAAAAAAGCTTTCAACAGTACACAAATGTACAAGGAGTGAAAGTATTAACTGATCCTGAGTTACAGGAACAGGCCGAAAAATTGTTTCCGAAATTTCAACTGATCATTCCTATTTCTTTAATTGTTAGTTTTTTTGTTGGTATAGGTTTAGCTGTATTTCGAGATTATTTTGATGAACGTATATACGTGGAACAGGATTTAGAGAAAATAACAACAGTTTCTGTTATTGGTTACATAAATATGAAACCGAATAGAAAAAAGAAACCTACAGAGGTTGATAAACAATCATCTATATATCGAGGTGAACATGTCGATGTTTAGGACAAAGAAACAGCTGCCATTCAATATGCATGATGATCTGATGAAAGAGCAGTTTTATACGGTATATCACGAGCTGAAAAAATCTGGAAAACAACTATTCACAGTTAGTTCAACGAAGGACAGAGGTGTTGTTGCCTCGCTTATAGTAAATATGGGTCTAGTGTTTGCGGAAATGAAGAAAAAGGTGTTACTTATTGATGTGAATTTTTCTGACCCTAAACTACATGTATTATTACAAAGTAATCACATGATAACAGTAAACGATATAATAAGTTCTTCCCCCTGCAATTATGAATCTTTTTCTAGTAATTTGTCTAAATACTTATATTGTATTCCTGCAAAAAAAACAGTACACACAGGGACACCCTTAGTTGCTATGGATGAATTTGATAATGCGATTGCTAAGTGGAAAGAAGATTTTGATTACATTTTCTTTTATTCCTCTGAAGTATTTGACCTTCCTGCTACGCACATTATTGCAGGGAAGTGCGATGGAGTGGTTTTAGCAGTTAAAAAGCGAAAAGATTCACTACGTACAGTGCAAAAAGTAATAGCGGATATAAAGAGGAAAGAATGTGAATTAATAGGTATAATTTTATATTCTTGAATGTGGGGGTAACGATCCATGATTCGTGAAACAAATCAAGCCAAGTTGTATACGATTCCGGCTCAAGAAAAGCCTAGCATATTGAATCGAAGTGTAAAACGCTTGTTTGATATTATATTTTCAATCATATTGTTACTATTAACGATACCAATTATGTTGTTCTTTTGTATTATGATTACTTTAGAAACATCAGGGGCTCCAATTTACTTTCAAGAACGTTTAGGTATAAACGGGAAGAAGTTTAATGTATTTAAATTAAGGTCGATGGTAAAGGATGCTGAAATGAACGGACCACAATGGGCAAAAGAACATGATCAAAGAATTACAAAAGTTGGATTGTTTATAAGAAAAACGAGAATTGATGAATTACCACAACTCTTAAATATTTTAAGAGGAGATATGTCTTTTGTAGGTCCTAGACCAGAGAGAGAGTTTTTTTATAATGAATTTGATGCGTATATTCCAGAATTTAAGGATCGTTTAATGGTAAAACCAGGCTTAACAGGATGGGCACAAATAAATGGAGGGTATAATCTTGATCCAAAGGAAAAGTTGAGGTTAGACATGGAGTATATTGAAATGAAAACGATTCGGATGGACATCCGTATTTTATGTAAGACCGTTTTAATTGTATTGAACGGTAATGGTGCAAGATAAATATATATGTAAACAAACAACATATGTAAGTAGGTTACTTGCAAAGGAGAACTGGTATGGGTAGATCTATTTTAAATAATATTATCCATCTATTTTATAGCACGATTTTAGCTAACCTTCTTCAGGCTGTCAGTTTAATTGCTTTAGCAAACTTTTTTAATGCACAACATTATGGGATGTTTAGTGTTGCCATAGCAGTGACGTTTGTTATGTTATTTTTTACAGACTTAGGACTTAGTAATACGTTTCTTCGAGAAGGGGCAAAGGATGGAGCAGATTTAGAGAAGATTTTATCATCGTATGTAAAAATAAGAATGATTCTACTTATTTTTATTTCTATCATCGGTTATATTTCTATTCATTATATGTATGCGGATAAAAATTTAATTTATATGACGATAAACGTAATGTTTTTCATGTTAATAGGGTTAACTTGGCAAAACATAGGGATTGCCTATTTTCAACTGACGGAACGTATGAAGTATATAGCGCTCATTAAAGTTGTATCATCATCGGTTGTCATTATAATTACATGTTTTTGTATTTTCGGAGAGTTACCGGTGTATGTAACGGCTCGCTTATATGCTTTTGGGTATATGATCGGTGGTTTATTCAGTATATATATCATGAGAAGAAAGACGAAAATGAATATGAAAGTCGTCATTCATAAAGCGTTATTTTGGCAATTAACTCCTTTTATTATTAGCGGTTTTTTAATAATGAGTACGCCACAATTAGCGCCTATCTTGCTTAACTATACATTGCCATTAAGTATGGTAGGTGTTTTTGCAGTGGCGTACCGGATGCCGGCAGCTTTATATCAAGTACCGGGGGTAATTGCAGGTGCATTTTTTCCAGTGCTCTTTAAGCATTATAACCAGAATAATTTAGAAGAGCATACGAAATTAAATTTGCTTCAAATTAAATCAATGGCGATTGTAGGAATATGTATGACGATCGGTTTATATCATTTAGCGCCATACTTTATTTCTATATTTTTTCATGAAGAATGGAGCAATGCAGTAGAACCACTCCAAATATTATCATTTCTTATTGTGCTACAAAGTTTAAATATTGCCATTGCTGACGGTTTAACGACAAGTGGATGTCAAAATAAGAGAACTGTTGTGCAGTGTGTAGCATTGGTGATAGGTGGGGTTATGCTTTATAGCTTTAGTAGTATTGGTGGAGTGATAGGAGCGGCATACGCTATGGTTTTATTTGAAATTGTCGCTTTAGTGGGATATATAGCGGTAAGTGTAGTGAAGAAAAAAATTGTATTCCAAATTGTAATACCGTATACAATTTATTTTGGTGTAACCTTTATTGGAGTGCAATATATAGTGCATACATATCATTTGATTGCGCTTGTTCTTAATATACTAATTGTAGTAGCTGCCATATTCCTATATGATTATGAGCTAAAAAAACTTCTTCTTTCTTTTATAAGAAAAATACGCAAAAAGGATTATATTACGAAACAGGGGATATAGCCTATGGAAAATAATATGAAAGTATCGATGGGATGGATTATTCTTCTAATATTATTTGTTATGTTAAGTAAATACAATTTATATATTGGATTTTCATTGAAGATATATATGATTTTTTTAGTCATATATTTTTGTTTAACAATTAAAGACTTTCATATTCAAAAGTTATATTTTCATGAAGTTATATTTTTACTGTTTTATTTCATTTATTGTTTAAGTGGAATTCTTTCTATGTATTTAAATGCCAGTATTCGTATGATTTTTGGCGTGCTACTCGTTTTAGGATGCTATTTTATAATGAGGAATTTATTGGGGAATACTGAAATAGTGGTACTTGAATCATCTATTGCTTATGTAGGAGTAGTATTTAATGTTGTAAGTCTAATACTCTATATAATCGGTTTACAATACTTTAGTTTATACGGTGGAGAAGAGAGAGAAATTTTTGCCGGGTTATTAGTTGATAGAGGATATCCACGGTTAATTGGATTGCTAGATGATCCTAACATTTTTATTTTCTATAATACAATATTTTTTATGTACTATATGACGAATTTGCAAAATATTACTAACATGTTAGGGTTGATTTTATGTGTTACGACGAGTCTATTAACCTTTTCAAGGGGCGGTATATTAGCGCTTGTACTGGTCGTTTTTGTATATATATGTATGTCTAGTTTCGCTAAAAAAATAAAAATAATTATGAGTTTAGTATTGTTTAGTGTAGTTATTTTTAGTTTATCGAATAGTGTAATGGGGGGCCAATTAGATGACATATTAAATAAACGAATTTCTGATTTTTCCCATGATAATGGAAGTGGTAGATTTACATTATGGGAAGCTGCTTTTAAATATTATTTATCCAATCCATATATCGGAATCGGTGCTTTTAACTTTTCGAATTATTATGAGTATCAATTTAATGAAAAATTATATGTACACAATACATTTTTAGAAATTTTGTCTGAATCGGGTACAATTGGTTTTCTTCTATATAGCACGTTTTTATTCATATTAATGTTCAAGCTAGCGCAGCATACTTTGTTTCGTGAAAGGCCATACCTTCTATTGACTATGATTGCATTTTTATTTCAGATGATGTCATTGTCACTTATTATTAACGAAGCGTTCTTTTTATTTTTAGCAGTTGTTGTGAAGTATATTTCAATATATGAAGGAAGGGGAAAGATAGATGGTAAAATGTCTATCAGCACATAACGAGCCGCCTTATGTTTCTGTAATAACACCTTCTTATAATAGTATACGATTTATAGGTGAGACAATTTTATCTGTACAGAATCAATCGTATGAAAACTGGGAAATGATTATCGTTGATGACTGTTCAACCGACCAATCTGCCGCAAAAATTAAAGAGATAATAGAAGGAGACTCACGAATTAGGTTATTATCATTAAAAGAAAATGTCGGTGCTGCTAAAGCTCGGAATTTAGCGATTCAAGAGGCGAGAGGAAGGTACATTGCCTTTTTAGATAGTGATGATATATGGTTGCCGCATAAATTGAAGACACAATTGTTATTTATGGAAGAAATGAATATTGCTTTTTCATATGCGTCGTATAGTTTAATTGATGAAAATGGTAATGAACTAAATCGCGAAGTGAGTGTACCAAAATCTGTTGACTATCATTATTTAGCAGGGAATACAATTATCGGGTGTTTAACAGTGATGATTGATCGTGAAAAAATTCCGTATGTGGAAATGCCTAGTATACAGCCGGAAGATACAGCGTTATGGCTGAACTTATTACATGAAGGGTATGAAGCAAAAGGGATACAGCAAGTATTAGCAAAATATAGAATTGTTACAAATTCTGTTTCTAGAAATAAAATTAGAGCAGCTTTCCGGTATTGGAAATTGTTAAGGGAACAAGAACGACTGAATTCGGTGCAAATTTTTTACTATTTTAGTAAGTATGCTTATCATGCTTATAAAAAAAATAAAATCAATGTAGTTGGGAAGACGCAATTATGAATATACTGTTGATGACAGATAAACTAATAACTGGCGGAGCCGAGAGCTATTTCTGTAAATTGGAAAGTAATTTGCGTTATGAGGATTTTAAGATTTATACAGCTGCAGGTGATGGAGAACTATATGAATCTCTTACTAGAAAAGAAAATTTTATATTACTTAGTCGATGGAATCATTTGAGAAATATTTATTATTTACGAAACGAAATTTGTAAACGAAAGATAGAACTTATTCATGCAAATAGTTTGCGAATGGTATTATATGCTTTTCTACTTCAAAAGTTTATTAAAAAAAAGATGAAAATTGTTTATACGAAACATAATGTAACGATATTAGAAAAGAAAATGCCAACGCTTTTTCGTTATTTCATGAATAAATATGTGAACAATATTATTACAGTAAGTGAGTTTGAAAAGAATAATTTAATTTCAATTCATGTAGCAGAAGAAAAAATAAATACAATTTATAACGGTGTCGATATTGAAAAGTTTTTATTCCAGCAGAAAAAGAAAGAATCTACATATAAAATAGGGATATTAGCTAGATTATCCAAAGAGAAAAACCATCAACTATTTGTCAAAATTGCAAATGTGTTGAAAAAGAGAAATGATTTTATGTTTTATATTGCTGGTGATGGACCAGAGAAAGAATCGATTATGAAAGAAATAGAAAAATATGGATTGCAGCAAAGTGTGAAGATGCTAGGGAATATTTCAGAGCCGCATGAGTTTATAGGGAATATGGATGCCTTACTTTTATTATCTTTTCGTGAAGTGTTTCCAATGGTAGTAATTGAAGCGATGGCTACAGGGACACCAATTGTTTCAATAGATGTTGGCGGAATAAATGAAGCGGTAATAGATGGAGAATCAGGCATTTTAATATCTGAATATTGTGAATATGAATTCGCAAGTGCGCTTGAGGAACTACAAGGGAATGAAGAAAAGGTAAATGCTATTAGACTCGAAGCACGAGAGAAAGTAGTGAGGTATTTCTCGTTAACTAAAATGATAGAAGAAACGAAAAATATATATGAATTAAACAAATGACCGGGTAGGTCGTTTGTTTTTTTTATTATAGAAACTTTTAAGAGAGAACTCACATATTATATGAAAAAGGTAATATGAGGAGTGAATTTATTTTGTCAGAATATATTTCTTCCCAAGAAGGTTGTGTGCCAGAAAGTAGCGTTAATATTAATTGTTTTGGCGCAGTTCCGAACTCGGGAAATGATAGTTCATTAGCAATTCAACAAGCTATTGATTATTGTGTAGCTAACCGAATTTCGACGGTAAGAATTACAGGAGTAAATACGTACAAAATTGTAAAGCCCATTGTTATTAAATCAAATGTAAGATTAGAGTTAGATCCTACTGTAACGCTGCAAATTGATGGGGATTTTAATGCATTTGAGCTACAAAGTAACGCTTCGATAATTGGTGGTACTATTCAAGTTATAAATCCATTGTTTCAATCTGCTGTTATTTATGTTTCTGGTTCACAACAAATCGAAGTACCTAATCAATCTGTTATATCAAATATAAATATAGTAAATGCAACTCCATCGTATAAAGGAAAAGCTATATATTTTTATTGTCAAAAGGCATGGGATTTTATTAGTTTCTTTCAAGTTAAATTTATTCAAATTAAAAATTTTCAAACTGCAATACATTTGAAGACAGAATATATAAATGATATCAATACACCTTGCTGGATTAACGCCAATGTATTTCAATCTATATTTATTGATGGATGTGGGTATGGGATTGAAGTAGATGGAAATAGTGATTTGCTAAATGAAAGTTCAGGAAATACGTTTCATGATATTCAAGTGCAATGTAGACAACAAACGAAAAAAGCAATTCGTTGCTCAGGTGCGTATAATACATTTGATTGTATGATTTGGGATACGTACCGGATGAGTAGTGAACAAATTGTCATTGAATTTTCTTCTAATTCTCATCGAAACTACCTTTTTTCAAATCTGCTTTCGACAATTATTGTAGATAAAGGACAATACAATGTTTGTAAGTCTACTTATGAAGAATCCCTACGAATTCAGTTACCGTTGACGTTAAATAGACCGCATTTAATAGGGAATCAAGATGATATTTTAGTAAATGCTCAGCAGAAGTATATTGTTAAGCAAGTAAGTGGGAAAGTACCGTACGGGGGAAATCTCGCAAATTGCTTTAATTTAATAGATGAACAAAGTGTAAACTATATTGACGTTCCAGATAGTAATCCAGTTGTCATTGAACTGGATTTTACGAAAAAACCAATACAAATGTTAAATTGTTTTGGAATGTATTTTGGATGGGGAGAAAGCCCGAAAAAAATTAAAATTGAATATGCATTAGGCGCAACTGGAAATTGGGTTATCGCATCGGATGTTCCATTAAATGTAGGCGATACAATTATATCGAATATGAAGGCGAATCAACTATATAAAGTAAGAATTACATTAAGTGGTTATTCTCAAGATCATAAGCGTTTTCGAATTAATCGCATCTTTGCAAGGTCTTCTATGGAAAATGGGAATGCTTGGTTAGCTACAACTGGTGGAAGAATGTTTGGAGATATTGAAATAGAGGCAAGTAAAGGCATAATCATGAAGACAGCTAGTGGAGTGAACTGGAGAGTTACTATTAATGAAGCTGGCCAACTTATTACGACTAAAATAACTTGAGGTGATGCTTAATTGTATATCCTTGGACGAGTTATAACGTAGTGTGATAAAGGTAATGAAAAAGAGATTGTAATTTGGTTTCAACCAAACTACAATCTCTTTTTTAATTTAATTCCACCAAATCCAAGTCCAAAGGTAATTTCTTGCATTTCGGGGAGTAATCCGTATGAAGCGTTCACCGTCAAAGAAGCAATTTAAATTTGGAAGTGTTTCGTCTGGATTTTCTGGAACAAAGGTGACGATGTTTTCGTTACTTGTAACGGTTACTGTAATTGGTGGATCGGTAGGCGAGACTTGAAGTTGTAACGAAATATTGGCCGTATTTTTAAATTGATTATTAACAGGTGGACTTATTACTTGTACTGTGAATAACACGATAATTGTTTCGTTTGGCTCTAAATTAGTGGCAACTAGGAAACCGATATTCGGATTCGCTAGTGGAGAGCGTTCACCGTTAATAAAGACAGTGCCGTTTATAAATTGTAAACCTGCTGGAATGGTATCTTGTAAAGAAATATTTGAGAGTGAAATTTCGGAAGTATTTGTAATACGCACCGTATAATCAAAATATTGGTTTAAATAAGCGGAGCTGACGGAAGCGTTTTTCGTGACTGTTGCAGTTACAAATTGAACTGGTATACGAACAATATTTGAATTAACAATGAAAGTAATAATTGGATCCTGTGGTGTCAATTGAAAAGCAGCGGTAACTGTTGCAGAATTTATAATTGTACTGTTTGAAGGAATAGAAGTTACGAGAACTTGAAATGTTATAGTTGCTACTGTATCTGCAGATAAAGAACCAATATTAATACCAGTGTCTGGACGAACATTTTGAACCGAAGTACCGTTAATTGTTACGCTGTTTTCTATAAATGTTGTACCAGCTGGAATTGTGTCTATAACAGAAGTACTGATTGTCGGAATTGGGGAGTGATTAAATACCGCTAATGTGAATGTAATGATATCTCCTATAACGACAATAGATTTGTCAGCTGTTTTTTCAATGCGAACCATCGGATCAATGACTGTCGTTGTAACGGTATTTGTTTGTTTTGTAATTGTAATAGGTGGTTTTGTTGGATCAATGATAACGGTATAGGAAACAGAAGCATCATTATTAATTGTAGATTGAAGAGTAGAAGAAGATATTGTCACTTGGAACGTAATAATAACAGATTCATTAGGAGCAAGATTTCCTAACGTAATACCATTTTCAGGATTTTCATTAGGCTGATTGATTCCGTTAATCGTAACACTATCAGCAACAAAAGTCGTATCTATTGGTACGGTGTCTATGGCAAGAAGGTCTTCAATCGTTACATTACCGCTATTCGTAATCGTAATTGTATACGTTAAAGTTTGACCAGGTAAGGCACTCGTTACATCAATAGATTTTATGGCAATGACATTATCATTTTGGACAGTAGTTGTGACGGTATTTGTTGTAGTCGTATTTGTAACGGGTACGTTATTTGGGTTGACTATATAGTTAAAAGTAGTAATTGCTTTGTTGTTTAGTTCATTTGGTGTTGGAATAGAAGTCACAGTTACTTGGAATGAAACGATAGCATCTCCACCAACAATTATAGTGCCAATTGGTATGCCGCTTACTGGATTCACTCCTGGAAGAGCTTCTCCGTTTACAATGACGCTATTTTCTATAAACGTAGTACCTTGAGGAATAATATCTTGAATGATTACATCATTTGTTGCAACATTACCGGTTTGATTTAGTGTAATCGTATACGTTAACGTATCACCAACCGTTGCAAATGCAAGGTCAACAGCTTTATTACTATTCAAATTCGCGTGATTAATTTCTGTTGCGGCAGCTGATGAAATAATAGTTTCGGTAATAGGTGGTCGATCTGGTACCGTGTATTCATATTCAATTGTACTCGTGTTAGAGATTGGATTTGTTTGTGGAATCGAAGTAACCCGTACTTGGAATAGAATAGTTGCTGTCGTATTAGGCGGAATGTTATCAATTTGTATACCGTTAAGAGGGTTGTCATTTGGCCGAGCATTGCCGTTCACGATAACACTATTCTCTATAAAGCTCGTATTTGCTGGGATGATATCTGTAACAATAATGTTTTCGACTTGTATATTTCCGTTATTTATGATGGAAATTGTATAAGGGATGATAGTTTGTAAGTCAGCATATTGGATAGGCGTTGTTTTTGTCGCAATTACATTAGCAGAAATAACTTCAGTGAAGGTAATATTGCTAGTCGATATTTGTTCTTCCACGTTTATTGTATAACGAGAAGTTGATTGATTTTGAACATGGCCGCTAGCAGGAAGAGCTACGACGGTAACAGAAAATGTGACTGGGATAGAAATATTAGGAGCAATCGTTCCTACAAGTATACCTGCACTTGGATTGGCGTTAAGCTGAGGAATGTTATTTACTAAAACGCTACCGTCAATAAAAGTTGTTCCATCAGGTATATTGTCTGTAAATACAACAGCAGTGGCATCCGTATTCCCTGTATTCGTTAAAGTTGTCGTATAAGTTAAAATGTCACCAATTGTTACAGAGGTCAAATCAACAGTTTTAAGTGAAACGATATCAGCATCATTAATTTGAACGAAAGTAGTATTGGAAGTAGTAGATTTTTGAATTGGTGCAAAGTCAGGATTGAAAATAAAGTCGTAGACGATGTTTGCAGTATTAGGTGTTGGATTTACAACAGGTAAATTCGTAACGGAAACTTGGAATGTTACTGTAGCCATTTGATCTGCTGCGACATTAGGAATGGAAAAGCCGATATTCGGATCTGCTGCAGGAAGTACAGTATTGTTAACTATTACACTTCCTGGAATAAATACTGTTCCATCCGCTATAGTATCTGTAAAAAAGATGGAGTTAGTTGTAGTAGATCCATTATTTTGAATGAATACTGTATATTCAATGGTTTCATCAATGTTAGCTAATACAGTATTAGCGGATTTTGTAGCAATAAGAATAGCATCAATAAATTGTATATTTGTACTATTGGAAGAGGTCGTTTCTGAAATTGGTGGTGCGCTTGGGTCCGGTCGATACTCATAGTGAATGACGGCGATATTATTAATGTTATTTTGTGGCGGTATAGAGACTACGCTTACTTGGAACGTAACAATAATCGTATTATTTGGAAGAATTATATCAAGATTGATACCGGTAATTGGATTTTCGTTAGGTCTTGGTACGCCATCTACAAGAATGCTATTTGGAACGAATGTGGTCCCAGCTGCAATTGCGTCAATTAGGAGAGTATTTGTAATAGGTACTGTACCGGCGTTTGTAACTGCGACTGTATATGTGATGATTTGACCAATGCGTGTAATGGATCTATTGGCGGATTTAATGGCACTAACATTTGCCGTCCGCACTTCAGTATTTACTGCATTTGATAACGATCTACGCTGAATAATTGGAGAACTAGGGTCAATTTGGTATTCGTACGAAGTGTCTGAAATATTAATGACTGTATTGCCCTCTGGTATATTTGTAAGTTGTACTTGGAATGAAAGAGTGACTGTTTCATCTGGTTGTATCGTGCCGAGAGTTACGCCATTCTCTGGGTTCGCACCAGGCTGGATGACATTATTTATTGCTAAGCTATCTTCAATGAATATAGTACCTTCCGGAATGTTATCAATGAACACGGTATTGTTAGCTGGAACGGTTCCTATATTTTGTAGTGTATTTGTGTAGGTAATAATTTGCCCGATTGATACGAAAGCTACATCCGCGCTTTTAACAGAAATAATATTTGCGTTTTGAAGTGATGTTGTAACAATGTTAGAATTTGCAGAGCGATTTACTGGTGGGGCTGTAGGGATACTTACATATTGGTAAGTTGCTGAAGATTGATTTACAATTTCGGTTTCAGTAGGTGGATTATTTGTTTGCACTTGAAATAGTATCGTTTTGGAACTGTTTGCTGGAATTGTTCCAATCGGTATTCCGTTTTCTGGATTTACACCTGGCTGAAGGACACCGTTAATTGTGACACTATCGGGAACGAATGTAGTCCCAGATGGAATAGAATCTGTGAAATTAATATTTATTGCGTCAACATTACCAGTATTTTTCACTTCAGAAATATAAAGTATAGTTCCACCGATATCTACAGTTGTTGGATTGGATGTTTTAGTAATTGTCAATTGCGCTTGCACGAAATTTGTAATGACGATATTACTAGTAGATGTTTCAGTAATAGGCGGTTGCCCTGGGTCTGGTTGAATTGTATATGTTGTATTGGATTGATTTGTAATCGATTCTTGCGAGAATGAATCGGTAATAAGAATTTGGAACGAAATAAGGTGCGTAGCGTTTGCAGCTAGGTTAGGCAAAGTAACACCTACATTTGGATTGGCACCAAGTATAGCTGTTCCGTTAAGTGTAAAACTATTTTCTACGAATGTAGTATCTTGGGAGATAGTGTCTGAAAATGTGAGATTAGTAGCTGGAATATTTCCGGTATTTTCTAGTGTTATCGTATAAGTCAAAATATCACCTGTTGTTGCTTGTTGTGCATTGACTCCTTTTAAAGAAAGGATAGTCGCATCTGAAATTTGTGTGAAAGCAGGATTAGACGTAATTGTTCGAGAGATGATAGGAGCAGTTGGATCGGCGATAAAAGTATAGTCAATACGGACTGTATTAGAAATTGGGTTCACGCTTGGAATAGATTGAACGATAACCTGGAATGTTACAGTGACGATTTCTGACGGTGCGATGGAGTTTAATGGTATTCCTACGTTAGGGTCAGCACCTGGAACGGAAACGCTATTAATAGTTACGCTATTAGGAATAAATGCAGTTCCTTCTGGGACCAAATCTGTTAAAGTAACTGTATTTGCAGTAGTATTTCCGTTGTTTTGAACGACTACTGTGTAAGTGATTGTACCGTCAGTAGATTGTACGAGAGAATCTGTACTTTTAATTGCGGATAACGATGCATCAACAACAGCTGTATTAACCGTATTAGACGAGGATGTTGCTGTAACAGGAGGTTGACTTGGATCGACAATATACGTGTAACTTGTAAGTGCTTGATTTATAATCGCTCCTTGCGGTGGAATAGAACTTGCAAGAAATTGGAACGTAATAGTAGCGGAATCACCTGGTGCGATAATACCAACTGGAATACCAAGAGTTGGACTTGCATCTGGAAGTGAAATCCCGTTGAGCGTAACACTATTTGGAACAAATAATGCTCCTTCAGGAACTCCGTTAATGAGTAATACAGAGTTTGCGGGGAAGTTTCCAGTATTCGTTAATGTTGCTGTATACGTAATTACATCTCCGATAGATACGATTGTTCGATTTGCTTGTAAAACAGTTGTAACAGTCGCGTTATTAATTTGTGTTGAAGCGCTATTAGAATTTATCGTGCCTGTAACAGGAGGAGAGGCCGGATCAACGATGAATGCGTATTGAATAGATGCTACGTTTGTAATTGGATTTGAAGGTGGAGTGGATGTAACTATGACTCGGAAAGTAACGGTTAAGGAACTACCCGTGCTAACTGTTCCGATATTCACTCCGTTATTTGGATTTGCACCTGGAATGGTACTTGCATTTACAGCAAAACTATTTTCAACAAAGGTTGTTCCTGCTGGAACCATGTCTGAGAAATTTACATTCGTAGCGTTTGTATTGCCGCTATTTTGAATCAAAACTGTATAAGTGATCGTGTCTCCGATATTTGCAAAAGCTGTATTAGCAGTTTTTACAGCTGAAAGTATTGCTGAATTAATAGAAGTAACGAAGACGTTCGTTTCCACATTGCCAGGCTGAGCCTGTAATGCATTGCCTACATTATATTGGAAGTTAACAAATCCTAAGTTTTGGAGTTCAGGTGTGAACGTTGTTGGATTACTTACGATTTGTACTTGGAATATGATTGTTACAGTTTGATTTGGAGTAATTGTATTTATG
This sequence comes from Bacillus sp. ok061, assembly GCF_900108285.1. Lineage (NCBI taxonomy): Bacteria > Bacillati > Bacillota > Bacilli > Caryophanales > Bacillaceae > Bacillus > Bacillus sp. ok061. The sequence continues at coordinate 15,947 of NZ_FNUW01000014.1, forward strand.
CCAACACCGTTAATAATGGAAGCGGATGGTAATGGAGTGCCATCAACAATAACTGATCCTGCAACAAATTGTGTCCACGATGGTAAAGGGTCTGAGAATATAGCGTTGTTAGCAGGAATATTGCCTGTGTTCGTAATAGTCGTTGTATACGTAATCGTATCACCAATCGTTGCAAATGTTTTATCTCCTATTTTAATCGTGTTTAAAATAGCACTTTCAATTTTTGTTGTAACGTTGTTAGAAGTAATGTTTTTTGAAACGGGAGGATTAGCTGGATTAACGATATGCTGGAAGCTAACGTTAGCTTGATTGGTAATTGGATTTATAGGTGGAATTTCATTTGCGATAATGTGAAATGCTACGATTACAGACTGGTTTGGCCCGATATCACCAATTGGAACGCCTGTAATGATATTTGCATTTGGGATGCTAGTTCCGTTCAGTGTAAAACTATTCGGTTCAAAGGAAGTTCCGTCTGGAATAAGGTCGGTAAAAATAACATTCGTTGCACTAACATTTCCGCTATTTGTAATTGTAACGGTGTAGGTAATATCCTGCCCGATATCTACCGTAGATACATTTGAATTTTTTTGTGCAGTAAGGGTAGCGTTATTAATTTGTGTTGTCGTTGTATTAGATTGATTGGAAGTTGTAACAGGTGGCTGGCTAGGATCAACGACATAATGATAGGTGGTAGAAGCAGAGTTAGAAATGGGATTAAGTGTTGGAAGTGTAATAACAGTTGCTTGGAATGTAACGATTGCCGCATTACCACCATTAATGGAACCAATATTTACACCAGTAGGTAAATCAGCGTTTGGAATGGTTTGCCCATTAACTGTGAAACTATTTGGAACGAAACTTAAATTACTATCAAGAATGTCAATAATAGTTACATCAGTTGCAGTCACATTCCCGGTATTAGGGAGGTTAAGTGTAAATGTTATTGTATTACCAATATCCGCGAAAGTAAGATCTGCTGTTTTTGTGCTAATAATAGTTACGTTGTTTATTTGAAGAAGTGTAGTGTTGGAAGTAGCTGCACTTGAAACAGGAGGATTAACAGGATCAACAGTAAACTCATACGTCGTTGATGCTGTATTTGGTGCAGGATTAATAGGTGGGATGCTGTTCACTGTAACTTGAAAGACGATACTATATATTTCATTTGGTGGAAGTGTTGCAAGTAATACACCTGTATTTGGATCCGCGTTAGGTTGTAAAACGCCATCGACAGTTAATGTGTTAGGAACAAATGTGAGTCCACTTGGTAATGCATCTGTGAATACAATATTAGTTGCATCGGTATTGCCTACATTGGTAATAGAAGTAGTATAAAAAGCAGTTTGCCCGATATCTGCAAAGGATACATTTTCATTTTTCGTCATGGATAATATGGCTTCTTTAATTTGCGTTGAAACAGGATTACTAATTGAAGTTTCTGCATCAGGTGGTGAGACTAATTGGTACGATGTTGATGAGAAATTTACAATGGGGTTTTCAGTTGGTAATGACGTTACAGTAACTTGGAACGAAACTGTTACTGTAGTCCCAGCTGTTATGGGCCCAATATTTACACCGTTTGTTGGATCCGCTCCACTTTGAGGAACTCCATTAATAGAAAATGTGTTTGCAATAAATGTAGTTCCGCTTGGCATGGTATCTGTAAATATAACATTTTGTGCGGATGAGTTTCCATTGTTTGTTAAAGTAACAGTATAGGTGAGTGTGTCTCCAATACGGCTAAAGGATTTATCGACTTGTTTTAATGAAAGAATGCTAGCTGTGTTAATTGTAGTGAACACTGTGTTTGAAGTAACATTCCTTGAAACAATAGGGGCATTAGGGTCAGTGATAAATGTGTAAGAAGCACTAGCCGAATTGGCAATAGGATTTTGAACGGGAGTAGAAGTAGCGGTAACTTGAAATGCTATAGATATTGAGTTGTTAGGAGCAATTGATCCGATTGTTATACCTGTATTAGGATCGAGTCCGATGTGTGTACTGCCATTGATTGTGACACTATTCGGAATGAACGTTGTGCCGTCTGGAATAAGATCAGTGAAAGTAATATTCGTTGCATTTGTATTGCCATTATTCGTTAAAATGGTTGTATAGGTAATGGTATCACCTAGTGTTACAATTGTTTGATCGACCGATTTTACCATCGTTATCATAGCATCTAGTACCGGGTTTGTAACGATATTCGTTGAAGTAGAAGTTGTAATAGGAGCGGCACTTGGATCAACAGTATAAGAATATAAAATTGTATCGTTACCCATAATTGAGCTTGAAGGGGGAACAGAAATAACATTTACTTGGAAAGTAACGGTTACTGTTTCACCAGGAGCGATATTTGGTATATTTACTCCGAGTGCTGGCTGTGCACCAAGCTGCTGGATGCCATTTATAGTGACCGAATCTGGTACAAAAGTAGTACTAGAAGGAATCGCACTTGTAAAAGTTATATTTGTAGCTGGTGTATTTCCTGTATTCGTAATAGTCGTTGTATACGTAAGTGTATCTCCGACGGAAATGATAGATTTATCAACAGTTTTTGTTGTATTTAATATCGCACTGTTAATTGTTGTCGAAACCGCATTAGATACAGCTGTTTGTAATGCAGAAGGTTGGCTAGGATCAATCACATGTTCAAATTGTATGGAACTAAAATTAGAGATAGGATTTATACTTGGAATGTTTGTAACAAGTACGTTGAGAGAAATAACGGCCGTTCCATTTGGGTTTATATTTCCAATCTGTATCCCGCTAGCTGGATTTCCGATTTGCTGTGTACCAGAATCGTTTGTAAGAGTGCCAGATATGAATGTCGTTCCGTTAGGTAAAATATCTGTGAAAATTATATTTTGTGAAGTGACATTTCCAGGGTTACTTAATGTAATTGTATAAGAAATTGTATCGCCAATCGTTGCGAAAGTTTTATCTACAGATTTGATTGCCACAATTTCCCCAGAATTTATTTGTGTCGAAACGGGATTAGATGTCGTATTTCTTGAAACGAGTGGTAAATTAGGTCCTGTCATAAATTGATAATCAATGGAAGCTCCGTTTACAACAGGTGAGTTTGGACCCCCAGGTCCAATTGTGAAAATTGGATTTGGAATGCTAACTACTTGCACACGGAAGGTAACGTTTATAAAATCTCCTGCAATAATATCCCCAATCTGTATCCCATTCGCTGGATTTACCCCAGGTAATAAGACCCCGCCTACTCGAACACTATCTGTTATAAATATTGTGTTATTTGGAATTGGATCTGTAAAAATGATATTCGTAGCAGTCGTGTTCCCTTCATTTTCTAATAAAACTGTATACGTTAAAAATGAATTTCCAGGTGCTACGTCAGAAAATAGTCGATCCACACTTTTCGTTGCTTGAATAATTGCTTCGTTAATTTGAACTAAAGTTGGATTACTTGTAGCTGTTTCTGTCACCGGCGGCTGGGTAGGATCCACAATAATCGAGTATGTTGTGCTAGATTGGTTCAACGTTGGGTTTGTAGCTGGTATTGAGCCAACAATTACTTGAAAGCTAATTGTTGTCGTTCCTCCAACTGGAATTGAGTCTAAAGAGAGCCCGCTATCTGGTCTAAATCCAAGTTGTGGGATGGTATTAATTTGTACGCTATCGGGAATGAATGAAAGTTCAGGTGGTAATATATCGATAAAAACAGGTGTGTTTGCGGTAGTATTTCCGCTATTAGTGAGAGTAGTTGTATACGTAATTGTATCTCCAACAGCGGCAAATGCACTGCTCGCAGTTTTCGTTGCGATAACGGAAGCCGAATTTACTTGCGTAAAAGTTTTATTGGATTGAACTGTTCGTGAAACAGGCGGTTCATTTATATCTACAATAAAGCTATATTGAAGCGATGATTTGTTAGGGATTGGATTAGGATTTGGAATCGTTGTAATGTTTACTTGAAAACTGAGTATAACGGATGCATTTGAATTTATGTTGCCAATATTGATACCATTTTGTGGATTTGCATTAGGAATAGTTGTTCCATTTACCGTAAAACTATTTAGAATAAACGTTGTACCATTTGGAATTACATCTGTAAAAATAACATTGTTTGCGGTAGTATTACCGGAATTAGTAATGGTAGAAGTGAAAGTAAGTGTATCTCCAATAGTAGCGAATGTTGAATTGACAGTTTTATTTATAGAAAGAGTAGCATCAATAATTGGAGTAACCGTTGTATTCGTAATTGTACTATTAACAGCAGGAGATTGGTTTGGATTCACGGTATATTCATAATTTACAAGAGCATTATTTGTTAATGTGCCACTAGGTGGTATCGCTAAAATTTGTGCTTGAAAAGTAATGAATACAGTATCTCCTGGCGAAATATCTGCCAAGTGAACACCAAGTGATGGATCTAATCCTGGTTGTGGAACATTATTGATCGTTACGGAGTTTTGGATAAATGAAGCTCCTGCGCCAAGCCCATCTGTTAAAACAGTGGCACTAGCAGGGATATTACCTGTATTTGTTACTGCAATCGTATAGGTAACGATATCACCAATGGCAGCTGTCGGCGTATTCACAGACTTAGTAGCAACAATAGTAGCGTTATTAATTTGAGTTGTTATTACGTTACTTAACGTATTGGCGGATGCTGAAGGTAAGTTAGGATCTACGACGTACTGGTACGTTGTATTGCTTTGGTTCGGGATTGGATTTGGATTCGGGATAGAATTTACTTGTACTTGGAACGAGATGATCGTATTTGCATTCGGATTTATTGGGTCGATTGCAATTCCGCTTGCTGGATTTACATTAGGCAGTGTATTCCCGTTTACAGTAACACTATTAGGAATAAACGATGTCCCGTTTGGAATTACATCTGTAAATATTACATTTGACGCAAGTGTGTTCCCGTTATTCGTTAAAGTAGTCGTGTACGTAATAATATCATTTACGTTAGCAAACTGTTTATCTGCCGATTTAGTAGCGGCAATTGAGGCGTTATTAATAGTTGTCTGTACAGTGTTAGAAGCAACCATCTGCATTACAGCTGGTTTGGATGGATCATACGTATATTGGAATGTTGTGCCTGATTGATTTGTAATTGGGTTTACAGCAGGGATAGTTGGTACAAAAACTTGGAATGCAACGGTACGTGATGAATTCGCTCCTATCGTACCAATCGAAATGCCGTTAGCAGGATTTGCATTAGCTATAGGGACATTATTAATCGTTACAGTATTAGGAATGAAGAGGGTACCCGTTGGAATGATATCTGTAAATGTTACATTAGCAGCAGGGATATTCCCGTTATTTGTTAAAATAGTCGCATATAATATGACATCACCAACATCAGCGAAGTTTGTACTCGTTAGTTTTGTAGCAACGATATTAGCAGTATTAAGTTGTGTAGTTACTATATTGCTAGCGGCGTTTCTAACAAGAGCAGGTAAGTTTGGATCAGCGATAAAGCTATATTGAAGTGAAGCGCTGTTTTGAATTGGGTTTGGTGAAGGTAGCCCATTTGCACTTATTTGAAAAACAATCGTTGTAAAACCACCCGAAGGAATGGAGCCGACTTGAAGACCGGTACTAGGGTCTGCACCTAGTTGTAAAGCACCACCTATAAAAATACTATTTGGTACGATAGTGGTGCCATTAGGGATTATATCGGTAACGATAACATTATTTGCTGTAGTATTGCCAAGATTAGCTATAGAAATTGTATATGTGATTGGTTGCCCGACGTCGGCGATAGTTAAATCTACTTCTTTGACAATAATGACATTTGCTAAATTAATTTGTGTACTTACAGTGTTACTTACAGATGTTTCTATAGTTGGTGGATCGCCCGGATTTAGAATAAAGCTATACTGTGTACTAGATGAATTTAATGTTGGATTTTGTGTTGGTAAAGAGGTGACGGTTACTTGATAAGAGACGGTAAGTGAACCGTTAGCAGCAATGGAAGGTAGCGGAACACCTATATTTGGATCTGCGTTATTTTGGAGTACACCATTAATAAGAAAAGTGTTTGGAATAAAGGTAGTACCGTCTGGATTCGTATCTACGAAAGTAGGACTATCAGCAGAAACACTTCCTGCATTTGTCAAAGTAACAGTATAAGTTAATATATCTCCTACGGTAGCGAACGCTCGATCCACTGTTTTGGCTGAAATGACATTTGCATCGTTTACTTGAGTAAATGTAGTGGTTGAAGTAGTGTTCTTACTTACAGGTGAAGTGTTTGGATCAACGATAAAGTTATAGGAAATGGAAGCGCTATTTGAAATAGGGTTTGGATTTGGAATGCTAGTTATTACTACTTGGAATGAAGCTGTAATTGTAGTATTAGCATTGATACTACCAATATTGATGCTAGTTGGTGTAACGCCTGGCTGAGTAACACCGTTAACTATAATGCTATTTGGTACAAAGGCGGTTCCATTCGCGATTGAATCGGATAGTAATACATTGTTCGCTGCAACATTTCCATCGTTAGTAAGAGCAAAGGTGTAAGTTAATACATCGCCAACTTCCGCAAACGTTTTATCTACAGATTTATTAGCATGGAGATTTGCTAGTCTAATTGTTGATGTAACAGAATTAGAATTTGCTGTTTTTGAAGTTGGTGGCAGACTTGGATTTACAGTGTAAATGTAAGAGGCAAAAGCGTTATTAAGGATAGGATTTTGTGAAGTAATATTAATAACTGTTACTTGGAAAGAGAGGGTAAAAGTAGCTCCAGCAGGAATTGTGCCAATAGGTAAAGCAACGAGAGAATCTACATTTTGCAAAACGCCGTTGAGCGTTACCGAACCTAATGTTAATATCGTTCCATTTGGAAGTGGATCTGTTAGTTGTACGTTATTAGCGGCTGTATTTCCACTGTTTGTAATAAGGATTGTATAACCTATCGTTTCACCAATTGTGGCAAATTGTTTGTTAGCTGATTTTGTTAATGTTACATTCGCATTGTTAATTTGAGTGGAAACGAGATTAGAAGAAATGTTTTTTGTAACGGGTGATTGGCTAGGATTGACGGTATATTGATAAGAAGCACTTGATCCATTAGATACGACATTTGACGCGGGTATTGTGTTTACTACTACTTGAAATGTAATATTTTTTGTTGTGCCGCTTGGGATGGATCCAATGTTCACGCCGTTAGCGGGATTTGCGCCCACTTGTGTAGTGCCATCTATTGTTAAACTGTTTAGAACAAAAGTTGTTCCAGTAGGAATGACATCTGTAAAAATAACATTGTTCGCATTTGTATTACCTGTTCCTGTAAAAGAAACGGTGTACGTTAGTGTATCACCAATATCTGCAAAATTTTTATCTACTGCTTTTACCATTGTTACAGTAGCGTTATTCACTTGAGTAGATACGATATTGGTCGTATCAGTCCCACTTACTGCAGGTTGATTTGGCACAGGAATGTATTGATATGTTGTTGTACCACTATTTAATATTGGATTTGTTTGGGGGATAGCAGGAACGAATACTTGAAATGAAATAGTAGTAGTAGAATTTGCGGCAATTGATCCAATTGATATACCATTAGCGGGATTTGCACCAGCTTGAGTAACTCCGTTAACAGTTACACTTCCTGGAATGAAAGTAGTCCCGCTAGGAATCGGATCCGTATATATAACGTTTGTTGCAGCGATATTTCCTATATTAGTTAAGGCAATACTGTAAGTTAATGTTTCACCAATATCTGTAAAAAGTTTGTTAACTGATTTTGTTCCATTAATATCTGCCAGGTTAATTTGTGTTCCAGCAGAGTTGCTTGTTGCAAGACCGTTAAAGGTTGTTCCTCCAGCGATGGGTGTATATTGAAATGTAATATTAGCAGTGTTAGAGATAGGATTTTGACTTGGAAGAGAAACGACAGTAGCTTGGAAAGTTACTGTGCGAGAAGTACCATTATTAATTGTTCCAAGAGATATACCAGCTGCAGGATTTGCATTTGTTTGTGGTACGTTATCTACTGTTACAGTGCCTGGTATAAAAGAAGTACCGTTAGGGAGGCTATCTATAAAAATAGCGTTATTGGCAGGAAGAAGCCCGGTGTTAGGGATAGTAACTGTATAAGTGAGAATATCTCCAATTGCAGCAACACTTTTATTTACGCTTTTCGTTGCTTGTATATTTGGGGAGTTTATATTAATTTGTAAGCCGACTGTATTTAACATATATGCATCTCCGTTAGTAGTTAAACGGATTGCGGCGGATACTTGTGAGTTTGTTAAATAAGGAGAAATATCAATAGAAGTAATATCCCAGCCCTGTCTTCCAGCGGAGATGTTTGTACCTGTAGAAGCACTTTGATTTCGCGTTCCAAATGTTCCAGTTGTATCTAAGTTTCCTGCAGCATTATTAACTTGAGAACCGAAGAAATTATTTACAGCATTATTTGGCCCAGATAAAGCATTTAATGAACTGAAATTTGGTCCAAATAATGCTTGATCCCCTATTAAATCTGCATCTCCTTCAATAGAACTTAAAAATAATCTCCCGCTTACAGGTCCTCCTGAAGGTGTTAAAAATCCAGAAACAGCTACATCTGCACTACCGGTATCAGCAGAAACACGGTTACCCGCTACATAAATGGTTAAGTTTCTTGCTGGCAATGTCCCGTTTTGATAAGCGACGATAAGCGTCCATCCAGCCGAATTAATTGTTCCATTAGAAGCATCTATAGGATCTACAAGTCCAGGAACCGCACCTGTAGTATAGGAACCAGAACCTCCCGCTTGAATAAGGGTTGTTACGTCTGCTGAACGAGTGTAAAAGCCAAATGTAATAGAGTTTGAAACGAATGTTTGGTTTGAAGCCGTAACAGCTGAAGGAGTAATCGAGTATGTTGAAACAGGTGTTGTAAAAGAAACTGGGTTTCCTAATACACTCGTAATGTTTTGATCACGAGATAAATAGTTTCCACCCCAAACGAGTTCTGCGTAAAGAATAGTACTACCAGCAGGGATATTTAAAATAGCGGTAGAACTATTTTGTGTATAGTTTAACGTTGTACCAGCAGGAAAAGTAGGTACTTGTAAAGCAGTATTCGTAGTTGCGAATGCACCAATTGCCCCGATTGTACCAGCACGGTTTTGATTACTAATTTTACTTAAGCCTAAAGTATTACCTGTAATAGCGAGTGCGCCATTAGTGGTGGTAGAAAATCGATTCGTAATGGGCATGTTGTCACCTCATTTACAATATAGTCTTGGTCAAAATAACATATGTATGTGACAAATAAATGGAAACATGTACAAGTTGATTTAGTAATAATGATTTAAATGTCTAGATAAGGGGATGGAGTATGATTGAATTGGAAATTAGGATGGAGCGTCTTAGGAAAGAACAAATAGGCGATATTGTAGCATTATCTTCTTATATTGGCTGGGATTATAACAGAGAAGAAATTGAAACAGTTTTTAACTTAGGTATTGTATACGGCGTCTAGAATGAGCGTAAGGAACTTATTGCTAGCGCAGCAATAATATTATATGGGGAGGTGTTGGCATCTATCGGAATGGTAATTGTACATCCAGATTATAAGGGAAGAGGAATTGGAAAGATGATAACGAATTCATGCATGAATAGCGTATCAGCTCAAACTCCATTTATGCTTATTGCTACGGATGAAGGGAAGCCCTTATATGAAAAATTAGGATTTAGGGTAGTAAGTTATGTTTCTAAATATATTTGTAACTCGTACAATGCGAATCATAAATGTGCAGAAAATGAAGAATATATGGTGGTTTATAAAGAGGGTGATCTAGAAGGAATAATAAAAATAGATGAAGGCGCATTTGGGACAAGCCGAAACGAGTTTTTAAAACAAAGAATTATGCAAAGTGAGCGGTGTGTCGTTGTAAAGGATACGAAAGAAAATGTAGTAGGATACGGTATATGTATACAAACGCCAGAAAATAAAATAATTGGACCAGTCGTTGCTAAAAATAATGCGATGGCAATGAGAATAGTACATGATTTAGTAAGAGGGCATAATGGAAAATTAAGAATGGATGTACCAGAAGGAAAGAAAGATTTCATGAAAGAATTAGAGATTGCTGGTTTTAAAAAGGTGAATACACCACCAATTATGATGAAAAATAGTAATCGGTTATTAAAAAGAAATAGTGAACTATATAGTATTGCAGCACAAATTTTTGGATAAAAAAGAATCCTTTTAAATGAAGGATTCTTTTTTGAGCTAATTTAATCACGATATTGGTCATGAGTTGGCTGAAAGAGGTCTTCCTCGATATCTCTCACCATAGAAAAATGATCAACGTTATAATGACCGTGTAAAGTTTTATTGTGATGAGCAATAATTTGCTCTGCAGACAATACGTTAGAATCAGTTGTTGAATGACCGTTTTTAATTAATGTAACGTCAAATCCTTGTACAGTGGCTGTCCTAACGGCAGTATCAATGCAATGTTCTGTTTTACAGCCGCCTATAACAATATGCTTAATGTTTTCTTCTTTTAAAAGTTCAAGTAAAGAAGTGCCGTAGAATGAATTGGTTGCTGCTTTATTAATAAAGATTGCAGACTGAGGTACTTGAATTTGATTATGTACTTCAAATCCTTCGCCACTACCAGAAGCAACATCGACATCTCTTACGAAAACAATAAGAACATTGGAATCTATTGCTTTCTGCATGGCTGTATTTAGTGTAGATAATAGCTCGGTTTTACGAAAAACTTCATTTTCTTGCTCATTTCCATCAATTAATTCTTGCTGAGCGTCGATAATTAGTAGTGCTTGTTTCATCGTGTCTCCCCTTTAATATGAAATAAGTTCCACTGTACATATTCCTTCAGATTGTTAGGAAATCCTCCATTGCAAGCGAATTAGAAGATTGATTTACAAAGTTGTCAAAGAAATTTCATTCTCATAGCGTGTAAAAACATGTATGATAGGAGATGGAGAATTTTTGAGTAGGTGGGAATAACATGCAAACAGTAGAAGATTATCTTTCATTCTTACATACGAAAGGATTTAAATTATCAGAGGAAGCACAAGGGTTTATTATGTTTGGACAAGGATATACTGGTGCGTCTGATGGGATTGTGAATGCAGCAATAGAAGCGACAATTAAACATCAATTGCAGTTTGATGGTAGTTATTTCGTTGCGTTATTAGAACGATTGAAAGAGGAAGAAATTACAGATAAAAAAAGCGCTAAGGCTTTTATGCGGAAGTTACAAGCGTAACTTCACGCAGCCTGCGCTTCTTTTTTTGTTTTGGAAGGCAATTCAACAAAAATCATGCCCAGGAAAATACATAGACATCCGATAATAGCAGAAATAGAAAGTTGTTCATTTGCAACGAGAACGCCTGTTAATGCAGCAAAAACGGGTTCCATTGCGAAAATAATTGCTACTCTCGTTGGAGAAGTGTGCTTTTGGGCCGATGTTTGAATGAAAAAAGCAATAGATGTTGCAAACAGGGCAGTTAGAAAGAGTGCGAATAAAAAAGATTGATTCGTCCATAGTGATACTGAAAATAATTTTTCCCAATCTTCAAACAAGAAAGCGCAAATAGAAGAAAATATACCAACAGCTAATACTTGAGATGTGCTTAATAATAAAGGTGATATTTTCTTAGAAAAGAAGCCGTTAATAAGAATATGGGCAGCGAAAGCGATTGCACAACCGAGAACAAGTATATCTCCTATATTTAATTGGAAAGAATCAGCAGCTGTTAATAAGTATAAACCTGTTGTAGCTACAGCAATACCAAGTACAATGAAAATGGTAGCTTTTTGTTTTAAAAAGATAAAAGATAGAATTGGTACCATAACGATACTAAGCCCTGTTAAGAAGCCTGCTTTTGAAGAAGTTGTATAAAGTAAGCCGAATGTTTGTAATACATAGCCAACACATAAAAAGAACCCAACGATTAATCCAGCGAGGCTACTCTGTTTTATATCTTGTTTTGAAGTGTTTTTTGAGAAAATCATTTGAACGAATAATAAAATAATTCCAGCGAATAAAAAGCGAATACCATTAAAAGTAAATGGACCAACGAAAGATATAGCGTTTTGAACGACAACAAACGTAGCTCCCCAAATAAAAGAGACAAATAATAAAGCAAGAGGAGCAATCCACTCTTTTTTCACACTCATACCCCCGTTAATTTTGTAAGATAGCTTTTCTAGCTAATTCATCAGCTACTTTATTTTGACTACTTGGAATCCACTTAATAAAAAAGAGATCGAAACTTTTTATGTACTGTAGTGCTTCCTCTAATAGTGGTGCGAACATTTTATTTTTTGCGTATTCTTTTTCGACAGCTCGCTCGACAAGTTGTGAATCTGTACGAAAAGAGACAATGTTATAATTATGCTCCGTGCAATATTTTAATGCCGCAAGTAAAGCGTGGTATTCTGCTTCATGATTGGACATTGTCCCAAGGGGCAATGATAATTGTACAGCTGGTTGAACGCCTTTAATAAACACCCCTGCACCAGAAGGACCAGGATTTCCTTTTGATGCACCATCAATATATACTTCAATCAAAATGAGAAACCTCCAAATTATAAGATGATCCCCTACTTAAATATTTTTTGAAGTAGGGGATAGAGTAGTTATCCGATTGTGATGCTGTAACGACATGTAAATGTTTCATTCGCTTGTAAAGATTGAATTCCCTTTTTGTCCTTGAAATCTTTTGCTGGTTTTACTTCATCAGCGATTCCATACCAAGGTTCAATACATAAGAAAGGTGCGTTATCCCCTGGTGTCCATACGCCGACAAATGGGAACCCATCAAATTCTACTTTTACAAATTTATTATGTTTATGAGAACGAATCGAAATTTCATTTGTATTCATATTTTCAAAAATAAGTGCATCATTTTTGAATAAATCATATGTAAGTGGCAATTCAGTCGTATTTTCAGCGATTAATTGCTTTTTGTTTGAAAGATAAGGTCCTTCTAATACGCTTGTTTCTAAGCGTTCCGAACCATTAAACGATAAGTGATAATCTGTAAATGATTCACCGTCCAATAAAGGGAAGTTGAATCCAGGATGTGCTCCGATTGAGAAGAACATCTCTTTAGAAGTAGGATTGTTTACTTCATATGTTACATGAACGTTTTGTCCTTCTAGCTCATAAGAAACGAGTAATTCGAATTTGTATGGGTATTTTTTTAACGTTTCTTCATTACTAGTAACGATATAAGTGATCTTTGTTTCACTTTGTTCTTTCACAGAGAAAGTAAGATCACGAGCGAAACCGTGTTGTGTTAATGAATATGGTTTACCGTCTACGTAGTATGTATTATCTACTAATCGGCCGACAATTGGGAACAAAATTGGTGCGCGACGTCCCCAATATGTAGAATCACCTTGCCATAAATATTCTGTGTTGTCTTCTTTTAAGCGAACGCTTTGTAATTCTGCACCTTTGTCAGAAATGGAAACGATCACTTTTTCATTTTGGATTGTTGCTGTCATGAAGTGAAACCTCCTAAATCTTTCATATGTTTCATTATACGTTGTCTAAAAGGAAAAAGGTAGTTTATGATAGGAATCTATTGACGAAAGAGGGGCTACCACGTAAAATATAATCTTGTTGCTTAAAAAACGAATAACGTGGTTCGAAACCATCCCACGTAAAAAAACTAAGGAGATTTTGTCATGAATATTAGAACTTTAGTCGGTAATGGTATTTTAGCGGCATTATATATTGCTGTTTCTATGCTTATTCAGCCATTTGGCTTTACGAATGTACAATTTCGTATTTCAGAGATGTTTAATCATCTCGTTGTATTTAACAAGAAAGCAATTTACGGAATTGTATTAGGTGTATTTTTAACGAATCTCTTTTTCTCACCTATGATCGCTTACGATTTAGTATTTGGAGTAGGGCAATCTATTCTTGCGTTAGTTGCAACGATTATTTCTATGCGATTTATTAAAGGTGTTTGGGCTCGTATGATTTTTAATACAGTTATCTTTACGATTACAATGTTTATGATTGCAATTGAACTTCATCTTGCATTGGATTTACCATTTATGTTGTCTTGGTTAACGTGTGCAATCGGTGAATTTGTTGTCATGGCGATCGGTATGCCTGTAATGTACTGGATTAATAAGCGAGTACAATTTGAAAGATTTATGTAATAGATGAAAGAGCTATTCCTATAGGGATAGCTCTTTTTGTATGTAATCATATTGAATATAATGCTGTGACTCTTGATAAAATATAATAAAATAAAGTGAGGCTTTCATTAGCTGGCTACATATAAGAAGTCTTACATAAGGGGAATCTAGTATGAAATATAAAATTCATTGGTTGTATAAAACGAAGCGAGGATTGCAGACGGAATTAACAACAGATTATATGAACATAGAAGAAATACTTCAATTTGCAGAGGATTTTGAGAAAACAGGAAGAGCTAAGGAACTTTTATTTTACGATGAAATGGATGCAGAATGGTCATTAAAGGAAATGAAAAAACTGAGTAAACAAGTAGAGGAAGAGCCCCAAGAAATACTCGTTTATTTTGATGGGGGGTATGATGTGCAAACGAAAGAAGCTGGCGTTGGTATATGTGTGTACTATAAAAAAGGAAATACAAACTACCGCATTCGCCGCAATGCATATATAGAAGGTATAGATGATAATAATGAAGCGGAATATGCATCACTATTATACGGTATGAATATACTCGAGGAACTAGGGATTAAGTATGAAGCAGTTACACTTCGCGGAGACTCACAAGTGGTACTGCAGCAATTAGCCGGAGAATGGCCTTGTTATGATGAACATTTAAATCATTATTTAGATCAAATTGAACAAAAGGCGAAGCAAATGAAATTAAAACTTGTATGTGAGCCGATATCTAGAAAACAAAATAAAGAAGCACATCAATTAGCAACGCAAGCATTAGAAGGAACAGTTATTGATAGTCATAAAGAAATAACCGAATAGAGAGGTGCAAAGGTGGATAAAAAGCAACTCATTACAGAGGTAAATGACTTATTAGAAACATATTGTGAAGGATGTTTCTTGCGAGAACATAATCGAAAGACAAATAGTAAATATTATGCACATTCATTTTGTATAAGACAGTGTACAGTTGGAGAAACATTGAAAAAGTATGGAGAACAGTTGTCATAAAAAAACATCCAGAGAAAATTCTCTGGATGTTTTTTTAGTGCTTTGCTTCTTTTAATTGCTGCTCGCATTTGCTTAGTTTCTTTTCCTCGTTCATTAAAAATGGTTCATCTAAATCTACTGCAACAGATTTCATAATTTCAAGCTGTGAGCGAGCTGCTTCTACTGCAGTAGTGGCATGCTCTAATGTGTCTGGATCCATTGAAATTGTTGCAGAACCTACCATCTTTTGTGCTGTTTCTACACGGAATTTTACTTCTTCAAAATCATTTACTTCTGATCCCATTAATAATTCCTCCTTTGTATAGTGCGCATTTTACATAGTTTTTGCTCTGTAAAACGGAAATATACAAAGGAATAACAAAGAAGGTTACCAAGTAAGGTAACCTCCTGTTATATGTAGGATTAAAGTTTTACTACGTTAGCAGCTTGAGGTCCACGGTTACCTTCAGTAATGTCGAAAGATACTTCTTGACCTTCTTCTAAAGCTTTGTAGCCGTCTCCTTGAATAGCAGAGAAATGTACGAATACATCGTCAGCGCCTTCCATTTCGATAAATCCAAAACCTTTTTCGTTGTTAAACCATTTTACTTTTCCTTGCATGTTACAATTCCTCCTAAAAGCGTTTACTATTTTCATTTAGTGAAATTCATTTAAAGAAATAATATAAACTAAAAATGCTATATTCTTGAATATTCTGCTAAATGATTAATTTAAATATACACGAATTGGGAGAATTTAGTCAAGTAAGCGGTTTTATTTTTTTATATTTTTAAATAATTTTCCAATCAAATTTTAAATAGGTATAGGACAGGCCGAGTATGTAATATTCTTAATTGAATGCTATACATAACGAGGTGAAAGAATGAATAAGTCTTACTTATTAGATAATGAAGGAATGAGAACGAGAACTGACATACCGAATTGGGTTGCAAAAGAATTTGAGATTTTTTCAAGTGTCGTGTTAGAACCAACTTTTCCATGTTATTTCGGTTTAACTGCTTTGAAAAAGAATGAACTTCGTTATTCATTTCTTTCTCATAATGATTGGAGTCATTTGCCGCATACAATGTTATCTTTTTTAGAGTTAATGAAAGAGAGGCCGATTGTAAGAAGGGGCTTTTTCCTTTTTGTAGAACCGCAATGTGAAGAACAATCACTCGAATATTACCGTGATTCCTTTTGGAAAGTGTTACAGTATTTACATGAAAACGATAATCAAGCATGGCCAAAGCAAATTCCTGAAGATCCAGACCATTATTTATGGGAATTTTCATTTGGTGGTGAGCCAATATTCGCATTTGGAAACGCGCCAGCTTATAAACAACGAAAAACTAGACATTTAGGGAATTCTCTCGTTATTGGGTTTCAGCCACGCACTATTTTTGATGGATTAGAGGGGGATCGTCCTAAAGGAGCATATTCAAGACAAATGGTCCGTGAGCGAGTTGAAAAGTGGGATCAATTGCCGAAACATCCTAACATTAGTCATTATGGTGACCCAGAGCATCGTGAATGGAAACAATATTTCATAGGAGACGATGTAGAACCAATAAAAGGGAAATGTCCTTTTCTTCATAGGATAGAAAAGTAAGAGCCATCACCTAGATGGCTCTTTTGTATATTTTGGATAAAAAAGGGTATTTTATTATGAAAGCTAGTCTATTTTTTCAAATTACATCATTAACTAGTAGTAAAGAGATTAGAAAGGATAGAGCGATGTTTGGAGCAATTATACAGCAAATCGTATTAGGTATTTCATTAGCTGCGCCAGTAGGGCCGATTAATATTGAAATGTTAAAACGAGGAATTGAACGTGGGTTTTGGCATGCTTGGGTTGTTGGAATTGGTGGAATGACTGCAGATGTTTTATTTATGCTTCTCATTTATTTCGGTTTATCTTCTGTGTTTATGTATACATATGTACAAGCCTTCATGTATTGCACGGGTTTTTTCTTGTTATTTTATTTAGGATTTCAAAGTGTAAAACAAGGAATTTTCCACTCGAATATGGAATATAAAAAAGAAGAGGTAGGTGGCCTTAAGCAATCGTTTATGGCAGGATTTTTAATTGCGATATCCAATCCATTAAATCTTGTTTTTTGGTTTGGTATATACGGAAGTACACTTAGCTCATTACTTACGAAGGTAACGAAACAAGAAGCTTTTTTGTACAGTCTTTGCATTATTGCTGGTATTATTTTATGGAATTTAAATATTGCTTTTTCTGTACATTTTGGAAGAACTTTATTAAAACCAAAAGCACTTGGCTACATAACAGCCGGAGCAGGTATTATTTTAGTAGGTTACTCTATACATTTTGCATACAAAGCTTTACAGTTGTTCACATAAGATTGAAGGGGAGATTTTTATGTATCGAACCACTATTGACGGAAAAGAAATTATCATTACGTTAGCGCCAAAAATCCGAAAAGAAATTATTGATAGAAATCCACTATATGAAGCGGTATTTCATAATGCTGCAAGATTGCTACAAACAAAGCAACCGACGTTTGCAGTAAATCATGAAATATTTGGTCTCATTATTGGAGAAGTGCAAAGAGGAGAAGTAACAGTGTTTGCAGTGGAACATATTATTCCGAAGCAAAATATATTTGGACCAAACAATTTTTTCTCGACAATAGAACAGCAGGCAAATTTGTAAAGTGAATAGAAAAGAAATAGTCGTAACGATATGTTGCGGCTGTTTTTTGGGAAAAGGGGAAAACAAGATGAAGAAAGTGGGGAAAGAGTTCTTTTTACAACATGATATCGTTATTATGTATAGCATTCTATTTATTTTCATTATTATTTTAAAAATGCAATTTTTCTCTTGGGTTGGCATGTTAGCATGTATGTTTGGGATTGTTTTCTATACACTTAATGAATATATGACACATCGTTTTTTATTTCATATAAAGCCACCTAAAAACACATTTCTATTAAAAATGTTAAGAAGATTACATTATGATCACCACGTATATCCAGATGATTTAAAACTTTTGTTTTTACCTGTATGGTTTAGTATACCTAGTTTTACTATATATTTACTTATAGCATATGGTATTACAAAAAGTGTTACTATTACACTTTCATTTGGAATCGGAATGATTATTATGCTGCTCGTTTACGAATGGAAACATTATATTGCCCATAGACCGATTCGTCCCGTCACTAAGTTTGGAAGATGGCTAAAAAAACAACATATATTACACCATTATAAAAACGAAAAGTTTTGGTTCGGTGTTTCAAATCCAGTATTCGATTTTATATTTGGAACACTTAAAGACGGAAAAGAGGTTGAGTTAAGCGAAACAGCTCGTAATTTAGAAAAGGAAAAAAAGACAAAAGTAGTGCGTTAAGCACTGCTTTTGTCTTAATGAGGAAAAAATAAGTAAGGTGTCACTTTATGTTGAAAAAGTATATTAAAAATTTAGGGGAAATTGCCGAAAAATGTCTATCAAAAAATCTTTGCATGAATGCATGGATTGTCTACAATAAGTATAAGTTTCTGAATATTTATAAAATTTAGTCTTTATGTATGCAAGGGGGAAGTGCATTTTAAGTAAGAGAGGGGATCGGTTAATGAAACGAGATGATACATCAGCACGTAAGTTGCAAAATGAGGTGAATTATACAGAGGTCGTTCAGTCGGAAGAGTTTCAATTGTTATTAAATACGAAAAAGAAGTTTATCATTCCAATGAGTATTTTCTTTTTTAGTTTTTTTATCGCATTACCTATTTTAACATCGTATTCAAAGGTGCTCAATACACCTGCATTTGGTGACGTTACATGGGCGTGGGTATTTGCTTTTTCCCAATTTATCATGACATGGGCACTATGTATGATTTATAGTAAAAAAGCAGAATTATTTGATGAAATCTCCCAAAAAATTCTGCAAGATATGCAAAAAGGGAGGGGCTGAACTTGAATACTACTGCGTTTGCACTATTTTTAATTATTGTTCTTGGTACGCTTGTCATAACCTATTTTGCATCGAAAAAAACGAAAAATGCGAGTGAATTTTATACGGCTGGAGGGGGATTAACTGGTTGGCAAAATGGTCTGGCCATTGCTGGAGATTACATGTCTGCTGCTTCATTTCTTGGTATAGCCGGGGCAATCGCATTAACTGGGTTTGATGGATTCTTTTATAGTATCGGTTTTTTAGTTGCTTATTTAGTTGTACTATATCTTGTTGCAGAACCGCTTAGAAATTTAGGAAAGTACACTTTGGCGGATATGATTGCAGCACGCTTTGACGCGAAAAAAGTTCGCGGAGTTGCAGCTCTTAATACGATGACGATTTCTATCTTTTATATGATTGCACAATTAGTTGGCGCGGGTGCACTTATTAAATTATTATTAGGGATTGAATATACGACATCTGTATTAATCGTTGGAACACTTATGACGGTGTATGTTATTTTTGGTGGTATGACAGCAACGAGCTGGGTACAAATTGTAAAGGCTGTATTACTTATGGCCGGTACGTTTATTATTTCTGTTATCGTTTTCGCAAAATTCAACTTCAGCGTGACTGAAATGTTTGCCCAAATGAAAACAGCTACACCATTAAAAGATTCATTTTTAAATCCAGGTGTAAAGTATAAGGATGGCCTTGATACACTTTCTTTAAATTTAGGACTAGTACTTGGTACAGCTGGATTACCACATATACTTGTCCGCTTTTTTACAGTACGTGATGCAAAAACTGCACGTCAATCTGTCGTATATGCGACATGGTTAATTGGTGCATTTTATATTATGACGATTTTCTTAGGATTTGGTGCGGCAGCGTTTGTAGGAAATGAAGCGATTATTAAAGCGAACCCAGCGGGTAATATGGCAGCACCTTTATTAGCCAAAGCGTTAGGTGGAGACTTCTTATTTGCTTTCGTATCAGCAATTGCTTTTGCAACAATTTTGGCTGTAGTGGCAGGTCTCGTATTAACGGCAGCATCAGCATTCGCTCATGATTTTTATAATGAGATCATTCGCAAAGGGAAATCATCGGAAAAAGAGCAAGTATCTATGGCTCGGTATGCATCTATTGGAGTAGCGATATTATCTATCATACTTGCATTATTTGCCCAAACATTAAACGTAGCATTTTTAGTATCATTAGCATTTGCAGTTGCAGCGAGTGCAAATCTACCAGTGATTTTATTTACAATATATTGGAAGCGTTTTAATACAACGGGTGCTATTTCCGGTATGATTGTAGGGCTCGTATCAGCAATTGTTCTCGTAGCGTTGAGTCCGAATGTTTGGAACCCTGTAGCTGGAAAAGCTATTTTTGTTGGGGAAGCGATATTCCCATATACGACACCAGGAATTATTTCAATTCCGCTCGGATTTCTTGCAGCATATTTAGGAACTGTTTTATCTAGTAAGAAAGAAGATGCAGCGAAATTTGATGAAATTCTTGTGAAATCTAATACTGGTCACGGTATTAGTGATGCGTCTTCACATTAAATAAAAGAGGAGCTTTTCGATAGATAAGAAAAGCTCTTTTTTCTTTTGTCATTTTCTTGTAAATATTACTGATTTGTAAGTAGGATTTGTCTTAATTTTGTGGAATGAAAATAGCAGGGAGAAATTTAAGTCATCATGGCACCAGCGCAGCTTTTGTGAAAAATAAGTTGTTATGGAAGGTGGAAGTAATGATGAAAACGAAGCAAACTGATGAATTATTAGCAAAAGATGAGCAATATGTTTGGCACGGAATGCGTCCCTTTAGTCCAAATAGTACAATGGTAGGGGCAAAAGCTGAAGGGTGCTGGGTTGAAGATATACAAGGAAAAAGATATTTAGATGGTATGAGTGGTCTTTGGTGTGTGAATAGTGGATATGGAAGAAAGGAGCTCGCAGAAGCGGCTTATAAGCAATTACAAACATTATCATACTTTCCAATGTCACAATCTCATGAACCAGCTATAAAGCTTGCTGAAAAATTAAATGAGTGGCTTGGGGGAGAGTATGTTATTTTCTTCTCAAATAGTGGTTCAGAAGCGAACGAAACAGCTTTTAAAATAGCAAGACAATACTATGCGCAAAAAGGTGAACCACATCGTTATAAATTTATGTCACGTTATCGTGGGTATCACGGGAATACAATGGCGACAATGGCAGCGACGGGACAAGCGCAGCGTAGATATCAATATGAACCGTTTGCTTCAGGTTTTTTACACGTAACACCACCGGATTGTTACCGTATGCCTGAAATTGAAGGGCAGCATATTTATGATGTAGAATGTGTGAAAGAAGTCGATCGTGTTATGACGTGGGAATTAAGTGAAACAATTGCCGCTTTTATTATGGAACCAATTATTACAGGCGGGGGCATATTAATGCCACCACAAGACTATATGAAAGCTGTTCATGAAACGTGTCAAAAACACGGTGCCTTGCTTATTAGTGATGAAGTAATTTGCGGTTTCGGACGTACAGGAAAAGCATTTGGATTTATGAATTATGATGTGAAGCCAGATATTATTACGATGGCAAAAGGGATTACGAGCGCATATTTACCATTATCTGCAACAGCTGTGAAAAAAGAAATATATGAAGCATTTAAAGGGAAGGGAGAGTATGAATTCTTCCGACATATTAATACATTTGGTGGAAATCCAGCAGCTTGTGCATTAGCCCTTAAAAACTTAGAGATTATGGAAAATGAAAATTTAATTGAGCGATCTGCGCAAATGGGTTCCCTTTTATTAGAGCAACTAAAAGATGAAATTGGGGAACATCCGCTTGTTGGGGATATTAGAGGAAAAGGTCTATTAGTTGGAATTGAATTAGTAAATGATAAAGAGACGAAAGAGCCAATTGATAACGACAAAATCGCAAGTGTCGTAAATGCTTGTAAAGAAAAAGGGCTTATTATAGGACGAAACGGTATGACGACAGCAGGATATAATAACGTCTTAACATTAGCACCGCCGCTTATTATTTCAAGTGAAGAAATTGCCTTTGTTGTTGGAACGTTGAAGACGGCGATGGAACGTATTTAATAAATAGAGAGAGGAGCGAGCTGTAATATAAGGCTCGCTTTTGTTTAGTAGGAGGGGACTTTTAATGGAGAAATATGATCCGAACAAACATTATCACATCGGATATTATGAAGATGGATATGATTTAGAAGTGACGGCGTACAAAAGAATAAATGAACCAGTTTGGGATGCTTATCTTCCGCACTATGAGGCAGACGGTTTTTATAAGAAAGTGGAGGAAATGAAACTAGGCGAATATATAGATGATTATGGTATTAAGGTGTATTCATTTAGTATGATATCGATGATGATGATGAAGCACGAATTATTTTTGAAAAATGGTTAAAAAAGAACGGGATTGTTTAAAGATAAAACAAAAAGGAGATTGCTATCTTATAAGATAGCAATCTCCTTTTATTATAGTAAACTTATTTACTTGCTTTCATTGCTTTATCTTTTGCACCAAAAGTATATTTTAACATTGGTGGTGTAATCATTGTAGTTAAAATAACGACAATAACGATTGCTGTAAAGTAATCTTGTGCCAATAGACCTGAAGAAAGTCCTGTTCCTGCGATGATAAGTGCAACTTCACCACGAGAAACCATTCCAGCACCGATAATTGCAGAAGACTTTGCATCAAATCCAGTCATGCGTGCACCGAATCCACAGCCGATTAATTTCGTTAATACAGCGATAACAGTTAATGCTAAGATGAACCAAATTTGATTGCCGATACCGTCAAATGTAATATTCATACCGATACTAACGAAGAATACTGGAACGAACATAGCATAAGCAATTGGTTCTACTTTCTTTTCTACTTCATGTTTGTAGTTCGTTTGAGAAATTGCAATACCAGCAGCGAAAGCACCGATAATACCGGCAATTCCTAATAATTCGCCGAAATATGCGAATGAGAAACAGATGATAAGAGCCGCGCTCACGATAGACTCAGATACGCGTAGTGGTGATAACCAACGCATAATCGCAGGAACACCTTTCCAACCGATTAAAATAATAGAAGCGAAGAATACAACCTTCTTCAAGATAATCATTGTTAAGTTAACATCATCAGTGCCTAAGAAGCTCATTGCGAATGCTAATAAAATAACAACAAGAATATCATCAAATACAGCTGCGCCCAGCATAGTTGTACTTTCACGTGTCTTCATCTTTCCTAAATCGCGAAGTGTTTGAACGGAAATACTAACACTTGTCGCACATAGAAGTAATCCTAAGAATACAGCGTTTCCTTGTTCCATTCCCATAACAAGACCGGAAACGTAACCACCTACGAATGGAAGAATGATACCCCCGAGTGCAACTGCTAAAGAAGAATTACGATTTGCGTTTAATTCATCTAAGTCTGTTTCAAGTCCTGCCATAAACATTAAAAGAATAACACCGACATTACTTAATTGTGTTAGAAGCTCTGAATTTTCAATCCAACCTAATATAGCTGGGCCGATAACGATACCGACAATTAATTTACCTAGCACAGAAGGTTGACCTAATCTAACACTAAGATCACCAGCAAGCTTTGTACTTAATAAAATAAGTGCAATTTGAAAGAAAAATTCGAATTCCATCTGATCCTCTCCTCGTCATTTTTAGTTTTATCATACGATTTCTCGGAATTTGCCTAATGAAAATATGTAAAACCCATTAAACAAAAGGGTCTGATTACAAGTTCTTTTGAACTCGTAATTTGAACCTGTAATTAATATATAATAAAATTTATTAAAAATCAATGAAAAAATAGCAGATTTTCATGATGGAATTTGATTTAGGTATGAAGGGAATGGCTATATAATAAGAAGAAATAAGGCAACATTTTTAATGAATTGGAGAAGGAAACATGTTATTAAATAAACGTTTTACAATTGGAGAAATGGCAAAAATGCATAATATCGCAGAATCTACATTAAGGTATTATGATGAAAAAGGAATTTTTCATCCGTCCATTGTTGATCCTCAAACGAATTATCGTTATTATACAATCGATCAATTTTCACTGTTAGATACGATTAAATTTTTACGCCAGTTAAATATTCCGTTAAAGGAAATTAAGAAATATATTGATGAAAGAAATCCAGCATACGCACTCAATTTACTGGAAAAACAACAAGAAATGATGTTGAAAAAACAAAGAGAAATTGAGTATGCTTTGGCGAAAATGGAGCATAGAATTCATTTAATTAAGGAAGCAACAAAAGCAAAAGCTGAACAAATGGTAATTAAAGAGATCCCGCAGCGAAAAATTACAGCAATTGCGGTTGCTCCAAATACGACGGATGATATGTTTGAGTACTACATCCATTCGTTGCAAAAAAATATGAGGCAAATGGATGATAGTTTATTTTCTGGAGATATTGGTGTAACTGTTGCGAAAAAAGGATTAATGCAAAATGAGTTTCAAGCATATAGCAGTGTTTTCATTCTTTTGGATTACATGCCCTTTCAAGTGCATAGCTCAGATGAAATTAAAGAAGGTATGTTTGCCTGTGTATATCATCATGGACCGTATGAAGAAACTGATGAAACATATAAGAGGTTAATGAAATATATTGATCAAGAAGGGTACGAAGTAAGTGGAGATGCGATTGAGATTGCATTAATCGATTGGTCTGTAACAGAAAATCCAGAGGAGCAAGTAACAGAAATTCAAATTCCTATAATGAAAAAATAAAGCAATAAGTTGTAGGACTCGTATAATTACAAATGAGGATCAAACACGATAATTAAGTTACTTATTTTTTAATTCTCTATTGACCTTCAAGTTACTTGAAGGTTTAAACTAAGAAAAGAGAGTTGAAAAAAAGGAGCATATTAGAGTATGGAAGCAACAGAAAAGTTAAGAGAAAAACCGATAAAAAGCTTATTTATTTCATATTTAATACCAGCCGTCCTCGGAATGGTATTAATGTCAGTTAATATTGTAATTGATGCGGTAATGATTAGTCGGGGAGTTGGAGCAAATGGATTAGCAGGAGTAAACGTGGCTATTCCAGCGTTTTCGATTTTCTTCTCTATTTCATTATGGATTGGAATGGGCGGGGCAACGTTATATTCAATTGCATTAGGTGAAAATAAGCGAGAAAGAGCAAGGTCTATTTTTACTCAATCCATGACAGTAGCAGTTGTTATTGTAGGTGTTTTAGCAGCTATTTGCTTATGGAGAATAGAAGATTTAGCATACTTATTTGGTGCAAATGAAGTGATTTTACCGTATGCATTAGACTATTTACACGTATTATTAACATTTGGAATGATATACGTTTTAGAAAATATTTTAAGTACATTTATTCGAAATGATGGAAATCCTAATTTAGCAATGGCAGGTCTTGTTGTAACGGCTGTATTAAACATAGTGTTTGACTATATCTTTATTTTTATTTTTGGATGGGGCGTAACAGGTGCTGCTTCAGCGACTATTCTTTCGGCAGCGATTGGTTTCCTTGTATTATTAACCCATTTCTTTAGAAAAAGTAGCATTTTAAAATGGACGAAATTCCATTTTGAATGGGATACTGTCAAACAAATTATGGTGATTGGTTTCCCAAGTTTTACAGCAGAAAGTACGGTTGCAATCGTAACGATTGGTTTTAATATCGCATTCGTCCAATATGCAGGAGAAGTAGGAGTAGCTTCCTATGCGATGGTGAATAGTATTCATGCAATGGCATTACTATTATTCTTCGGTGTAGGTGCTGCATTGCAACCGATTGCTAGTTTCCATTATGGTGCAAACTTATCAGAAAGATTGCGTGAAGGATTGCAGTTTGCTGTGAAAATTGCTGTTGTACTTGGGGGCATTGCGATAATTGTCGGATTATTCTTCGGGAAATATATCATTGGTCTATTTGATGTCCAATCTCCAGAATTATTGGAGTTAACATTAACGGGTATTAGCTTATTCTTTATTCAATACGTATTTTTAGGCTATAACATCGTGTATGGAGAGTACTTCCAATCAGTGCGACAAACGAAGGAATCAGTACTGATTATAATGAGCCGAGGGTTACTATTTATTCTTCCATTGTTATGGATTATGCCAAAATTATTTGGGATAAACGGAATTTGGCTCGTTATGCCAGTTGCGGAAGTAATGACTGCGATTATCGTATTTACGATGAATCGTATGAAACATCCTGTTCCATTAAATATAGCAGGAGAGAAAGAAGCGATATGATGAAGAAAATCCCCTTAAGCAATTAAGGGGGTTTTTTATTCCTTTAAACTAATCGCAAAAGATCCATCTGTTTCTTGAACAGAAGCGAAAGCAACGTTTTTAATATGTGTAATTCCTTTTTCTTTTAATTCTTTATATAACCATTTTTTATTTTTATGGATTAACTTTAAGTTATCGTATTGAATTTGTGAATCGACGATAAGTGCAATTGGTAATCCAGCATACTTAACATCTATGTTTAAATCTTTTGGAGTTAATGGTACAAGTTCTCTTTTTGGTAAAATACTAATAGCTCCGTTCGCTTCTAAAATGGCGTATTCAATTTCATGAACACTTGGATATCCTGCAACGCGAAGATTAGAAAGTAGTTCGGCAATGGGATATCTACTTTTTTGTAAGTTCTCAAAAATAATATCACCATGTTTAATTAAAATGATAGGGTGTCCGAGAATAAAACGATTTAGTTTGTTGAATAGGCTTAATTTTGTAAGGAGTAAATGTAAACATGTAATAACAACCATACCGAGAAATGCTTGTAAAGCACCAGAGACGGGTATGGCCTGGAAAGCTAAATAAGATAAAAAAATTATAGCCCCAAAATCATGAGGAGTTAGTTGTGCTAAAGCAGACTTACCGAGCATCTTAAGTGATAATAAAAATAAGATAAAAAAGAACGATACGTTACATAAAAAGAGAAGCAATAGAGACACTCCTTCGTGCAAAGTTGTACTTACTGTTCCCGAAAGTAATATAAATATTACCTTTCAGAGGAGAAATTAGGGTTTATTGAAATCTGTCTGTATACAAACAAATAAATGGATATTATCATGAAGGAAGTAAAAGAAAATAGGAGTATATGAATATGAGAAAGAAGAAAATAATGAAGTGCATTTTAGTTGTCATAATGATTTGCGCCGTGTATATGGGGTTTTTACAATATCACATTTATAAGCATGGGCATATGAATGCAACCTACGATGCTGACTACATAATTGTACTAGGATCGAAAGTAAATGGGACGAAACCATCTTATTCATTGCAATATCGTATTGATAAAGCAGCTGAATATTTAAAATCACATGAGAAAACAATTGCTATTGTATCTGGCGGACAAGGAAAAGGTGAAGACATTTCAGAAGCATTAGCAATGAAACAAGGATTAATAAAACAAAACATCGCAGAAGACCGTATTATAATGGAGGACAAATCTACGAGCACAGATGAGAACATTACATTCTCAAAACCGTTAATACCAGCCGATATGAAAAAAGGTATGATCGTAACAAACGATTTTCATATGTTTAGAGCAAAAAAAATAGCGGCCAAACAAGGTTTACAATTAGAAGGTCTTCCGGCAAAAACACCGAAACCAATCATCATTCCATCGAATGTACGAGAATATTTAGCAATTACACAATATTGGTTTATGAATCGAATATAGAGAAAATAATCCCGCCTGAAATTTCAGGCGGGATTATTTTAGAGGAAAATCTTACAAATATGTCACGTTAGTGAAAGGTAAAGCGATAGTTTCTAGAATGGTTTCCTGACATAATGAAGGTAACAAAAACTATTTAGAGGTGAATCGGATGAAAGGAAATAATATTTTATCTTCGTTATGTTACTTTAGTATCTTTTTTGCACCATTTTTACTACCAATTATCGTGTACTTTGTTGCAGAAGATGAAGTGAAGTATCACGCGAAAAAAGCATTTTGGTCACATGTTTTCCCATACGCAATCTTATTTGGAGGACTAGCAGTATCAGGCATGTACGGTTTAGGTTTCAATCAATCTGACGGTGCTGGAATTGGAATGATTATCACATATGCAGTGTTCATTCTTGTAGGAATTTACTACTTCATTTGGAATATCGTAAAAGGTATTAAAGTTTTGAAAACGGCGTAATAAGACAAGAAAAAATTTCATTTAAATTACCGTTAATATAATTTCATTTACCGTATTCATAGACGTTTTAAAAAAAGAGCAATTCAAAAAAGAATTGCTCTTTTTGTGCTTATAAGTTGTGAATATTGAAAAAGATGTGTTAATTTTTCATTATGAAGAGAAAAAGGAGTGATTTTCATGAATGAGATAATACATAAGATGGAGCAACATGTTTCAGTTCGTAAATATAAAGAAGAATCAATTCCGAAAGATGTAGTAGAAAAGATGGTGCACGCTGCACAACATGCAGCTTCATCACATTTTGTACAGGCGTATTCTGTTATATATGTAACAGATCAGGAATTAAAAGCTAAACTAGCAGAGCTATCCGGAAATCGCCATGTGAAAGAATGTGCAGCATTTTTTATTTGTTGTGCAGATTTAAAACGACTTGAAATTGCATGTGAAAAACATGGTACAGAGATAAAGCATGAGGGAGTAGAAGACTTTATCGTTGCGACGGTAGATGCTTCACTTTTTGCGCAAAACTTAGCACTAGCGGCAGAGTCATTAGGCTACGGTATTTGTTATATTGGTGGTATTCGTAATAATCCGAGAGAAGTGAGCGAATTGCTTCATTTACCGGATAAAGTATATCCTGTATTCGGAATGACAGTCGGTGTACCAGATGAAGAACATGGAGTTAAACCACGTTTACCAGTAGCAGCAGTTCTTCATGAAAATGGATATAATGAACAGAAATATGATGAATTACTAAATGAATATGATGAAACGATGAGCGCGTATTACAAAGAAAGATCATCAAATCAAAAAAACGTAACGTGGACGGAATCAATGAGTTCATTTATGTCCAAAGAAAAAAGAATGCATATGAAAGAGTTTTTAAGTGAAAAAGGTTTAAATAAGAAGTGAGTAAAGAGGCAAACCTGTGATGTGGGTTTGCCTTTTTTGGAAGGAGAAATACCTAAGTTCTTTATTCTTTCTGAACTTAGGTATTTTGTTTGTTATCATATACATAGAAATAAAAATTAATAATTTTTTACAAAAGTGATAGAAAAAGAGAATGAAATGCCAATAGTAAGTAAAAGCAGCTGCTAAAGGGGAACTGAGGAAGGAAGATGCTTATGATTTTCAATTCTGAAGAGGATTTAATTATAGCTATGAAAAAACATGATCAAGATGTTTTGAAAGAAGTGATTGATCAATATGGAAAATTAATTTTGTACATTATTCATAAATCATTAAGTACCCCTATTGAAAAACAATATGTGGATGATTGTTATAACGATGTATTTACTGTCATTTGGTTTAATATCGACCAATTTGATACAGAAAAGGGAAACTTAAAATCTTGGATGATTGGTATTAGTAAATTGAAGGCATTGGAATATAAAAAGAAAGTATATAAAGAGAATATAATCGATAAAGACGTAGAAATAGATACAGGTGTCCATGATAGGTATGAAATAGAACAAGAAGAAGAGATTATGGAAATAGTTCAAGATTTAAATAAGAAAGATCGATATATATATTTAAAGAGGTATATTGATGGATATTCCATTGACGATATCGCAAAAGAATTAAAAGTAACGGCGGATTATATATACAATCGAATTTCTCGTGGGAAGAAAAAACTTCAAAACTGTGGAAAGGGAGTGTGTAATATGGATAAAAGATTATTATCGATGTTAAATGAGCTCCAATATTCAGAAGAAGAAATTGCACGTTTAGAGAAAGAAGCGAATGAATCTATAAATATAGATAAGTATTATGTGAAAAACGGGGAGTTATTGAAGAAATTAACGGTGCAAATGTTGGAAGAATCAGTTCGGAAAGAGTTGCAAGAAGGAGAGGAAATACAATGTGAAATATTAGTGGAAGAAGGAAGTCTTGTAAATTCTAAAGTTATACCTAATATATTAACCACAGGTGCTACATTTTATTATTACATTGTTTTAACTAATACAAGGTTACAAATTATAGCGTTAGATTGTTATTTTAAAAAGTTAAATGAATACAGTGTATTAGTAAACTCAATTCAAGCAGTTTCGCAACATAAAAAAATGAAAAATGTATATGGAATTAAAATAAATAACAATTATATACAATTAGGAAGTAAAGAGTATAATCAAGAATTAGCAGTTTTAATTGGAAAGCTAAAACAATGTGGAGTGAAAGAAGAGAGATATAAAGATTTCGAAAAAAGTTGGATGATTTTTTTCAATGTGTTTGTAATAGCGATAGCTGGGCTTCTAGTTTTAAAATATTTAATGTGAAAATAAAAAGCGGCATAATAGCCGCTTTTTATCGTTTGGTTAGTATTTTATTTATGATTTTGTATTTTGAAAAACTTACTTATAATAAATGCAAACTTTCAATAAGAAGATACATACCCGTGCAACTTAAAAGGATGTACGTAAATATTTTGAAAATCCGTTGATTAAGCCATTTGAAAATAATTTGCCCTATATACAAACCTAGAAATACGATTGGAATAGCGTAAAAACTTGATTCCCAAATTGTTTTGTTTGTGCCAGTAAAGAGTATTTGAGTTAGTAGGCTAATGAAATATATAAATAGATAAAAAGCTAAAGTAGTTGCTCTCAATTTCTCTTTTTTCGTATCAGTTCCTGTAAAGTAAAGTAACAGGGGTGGTCCTGGCATACCGATACTTGTCGTTAAAAGACCAGATAATCCACCAACTATGAAATCTCTAGATTGTGTTGATCTAACCTTAACGTTGCATATTAGCAACAATGTTAATAGTAAGAGTAGGATGCTAACTGCTAATTTAAAAGTGTTTATGTTAACGGAAATGAAGATTAAAATACCAAAAGGTACACCAACTATACTTCCCAAAATAAACCTTTTCAGTAGAACAAAATCAACGTCCATTCTTATTTTCCAAATGAGTGAAATGGAGATAATTAAAGATAAAATAATGTTTATTTGTATAGCTTCTTGTGGTAGAAATAACATAAGTAAGAAAGGGGTTGCCATTATGGAAAAGCCAAAACCTGTACTTGCTTGCAGAATAGAAGCCACTAATATAATACATATGAAAATGAATGTAACACCCAAAACAGCCCTCCTCTTTAATCAAGTTTAACTAGTTGAAGTCTCTTATTTAAGTGCAAACTTTCACAAACTTATTTATATTTTAACATAAATATCTAGTTTTTTCTCAAATAGTGTTGCCATATAAGGGTCATTAACTAAAAAATCAGACTGATATTTTTAAACAATTTTATTATTGGGAAACAAATAATGAATGGGATTAAAATCTATTGATTATCATTAGATTATTCACTGAGATCCCCGCGATAAATAAGAAAAGCCATATAAAATTTACAAAAATACAGCATGTAGCTAATAAACTGCCAATCATTTGAGGAGAAAGAATTTCTAACAGCCCTCCTGTAAAAAACATAGATAACTGAATAAGAGATCCGTAAACGGAATAATGGAATGAAAAACTTTACCCATCATATTTTCGTGTGTGTAAGTTTGAAGTAATGTCGTATCAAGTGGAACGAGGATTCCTCCTGCTATGCGCATACAGAATAAAGTAACGATACCGATAATAAGTTGATCGGATAGAATGAATCCGAGAAAGAAAATTCCTTGAAATAAGTAGGCTCAACCGAATACTTTTTTCATTTTTTCTTTATTATGAGACATATAAAGATTAACGAGGAGGCTTCCAATCATAAGCCCAATGCCTTGAACTGTATATAAAATTCCAATGTTAGTGTGGAAAATTCTCTCGGCATAGATCGTTAGGAATAGCTGATAAGCGCCTCCAATAATGCCCCATGAAATGCCGACAAGAATTAATGTTAAAATAATTTTTGTTTGTAATATGTATGTATGTATAACCATCTTTTATATCAGTGAAAAATGTTTCTTATTCCATATTAAACGATATTTTGTTAGTTGAAATCGCAAATAAGAGGGATATAAATTCATACGAAAGTATGAAAAAAACAGCTCAAATATGAGCTGTTTTTCTATAGTTTTTAGTTCATTTGTCAAGGATAGGATATATTAATATCCGTATCCGCCGCCACCCCAACAGCTACATCCGATGATGATTAGAAGGATGAATAGTACGATAAGCAAAGCAAATCCACCGCCGAAACCAGCGCAACTTCCACCATAACTCATATGTTTTCCTCCTTTTTAGTAAGTTAATCTATATGGTTCATGGACTACTATATACAGTATGTTTTTTGTACAGAAAACGAGCCAGTCTCATTTATAATTAGACAAATGCCTGTAGATTCATTAGGATTGTATGTTAGTGATTTGTAAATGAACCTTTACGTGATTCGTAATTTAGGCATAAAAAAATAAAAAATTGTAAAAAAAACCATTTTTTTATTTTTTTATGAGAGAATATGTACTATAATTTTACAAGTAATATTATGGGAAAAGGGAGTTTTAGTATAGAGATGGAGATGGGACAATTACAAAATAAAATAGAAAGCAAAAAGAAAGAGTTAATTCAACTTGTTGCGAGGCACGGATTGGATCATGATAAAGTTTTGTTATTTAGCCGAGATTTAGATATACTAATTAATAAGTTTATGAATGGAAAAGACAAAGTGCATAAATAAAAAATTTATAGTTTTTTATATTAAGATGTTTCACGGGAAGGAGAGGACAGTAATTGGAACATTTACAGGAAGAATTGTATAAACAAATAAAAGAAGAAAAAGGTACAGTTACAATTTTCTTAAAGAGTGGCGTTAGAATAGTAGGAGAAGTTGTTGGAGTAGATAAATTTACAGTTTTAATATTAGTGGATGGAAAACAACAGCTTATTTATAAGCAGGCTATATCAACAATAATGAAATAAGACACTCTTGTTGAGTGTCTTATTTCATTATTGCTTGCATGCCTCAACATCAATACCGGCAGCAATTAACTTCTTTTCTC
Source organism: Bacillus sp. ok061 (assembly GCF_900108285.1). NCBI lineage: Bacteria > Bacillati > Bacillota > Bacilli > Caryophanales > Bacillaceae > Bacillus > Bacillus sp. ok061. Next base: position 49,133 of record NZ_FNUW01000014.1, read on the forward strand.
CAACTTGCTCAATAATTTTTTGTAATTTAGATAGGAAAGAATCAAAGTTTGTATGCTTTGCTACTTGGAATGTCATTTTATGTTCAATTGGTAACCACGTATCAATATCAGCTTCGTTATGTTGGATTTTCACCTCAAGTTTATCGAGTGCATTAGCAACTTTTGCTTCGTACGTTTCTTTCGCTTCAAACTCCATCCATAAGTCATATAATTCTTCGCCGAGAGAACCTGTTAATGTTTGTTTAATATTTAAAATAGCTTCTAGTTCATTTTTTTGTTTTTGTAGTTGTAATTCGTGACTATTCATTGTATCAAAAGCAGGGATATCACCAGCTTCGGCTTCGACTATGTCGTGAATAATAACCATCTTAAGTAATTTCTCAATATTTACTTTTTGATCCAAATAAGGTTCAACTAAAATGGCCATTAGAGACATACGCCATGTATGCTCGGCAACACTTTCTTGACGTCCGTTGGAAAGCCAGCTGTGTCGCATTTCATATTTTAATTTTTCTGCTAATGCAATGACTTGTAAAATGTTGTGTTCCATCGTGAGCCTCCTCATGTTTTTATACCATAATTCTAATATAGAAATGAAATGTGTCAATTTCATGAGTATATTGCGATAAACAGATGATAAGCGTATAATACATGTTATATGTGAAAACGTATTATTAAAATAAAAAAATGTTATATGAAAATGGAAAGGAAAGGGCAGAAATATGGGAGAAAAAAATCAAGTATTAGCTAGACCACAAAGAAGAAAAAGGAAGTTTGATATTTCTAGCCCAGTGGGCATCATAGTAGGTTTCATCATAGTGATAGCGGCGATTATGCTTGGTGGCGGTGGAATAAAAGCTTTCAAAAACTTTTTAGATATTTCATCTATTTTAATTGTCATAGGGGGAACGACAGCGACAATTGTTGTGGCATATCGATTTGGAGAAATAAAAAAATATACGAAAAGTATTTTCACTGTTTTACATAGAAGAGAAGAAGATTTAGAACAGTTAACGGATTTGTTTGTTAATTTTTCTAAAAAGTCTAAAAAGAATGGCTTGCTTTCTTTAGAGGTTGATGGAGAGCAAGTAGACAATCCTTTTATTCAAAAAGGAATTCGATTAATGTTAAGCGGTTACGATGAAGATGAATTAAAAGAAGTGTTATTGAAAGATATTGAAACGGAAGTGTATGAGTTAAGAAAAGGAGCAGCATTATTAGATAAAATTGGTGATTTTGCTCCAGCTTGGGGAATGATTGGTACGTTAATCGGTCTTATCATTATGCTCCAAAACTTACAAGATACATCGCAAATTGGTACAGGGATGGCAGTTGCGATGTTAACGACATTATATGGGTCTGTACTTGCGAATATGATTGCAATCCCTCTTTCGGAAAAAGTATATCGTGGTATTGAAGATTTATATACAGAGAAGAAGTTTGTAATAGAAGCAATTTCAGAATTGTATCGTGGACAAATCCCTTCTAAATTAAAGTTGAAACTGGATACATACGTATACGAAACAAAGGTAAAAAAGGTAAAAGGAGCAGCCTAATATTTCAAGGAGTGGTATGATGAGTAAAGGACCGCAAAAGGGATCGCCTCGTTGGATGACGACTTTTACAGATTTAACGATGTTATTATTAACTTTCTTCGTATTACTAGTTGCTACATCAAAGCAAGATGCAGTAAAATTGTCAAAGATGCTTGAAAAGTTTAGTGATACGGGGCAAGTAGATGCAAAAGTAATGGAAAATACAATACCGGATATTTCACATGAAAAAAATGATGAAAAAATGATCTCAAAAAAGAGAATGGACGAATTATATAAGAAGTTAAAATCGTATGTAGATAGTAACGGTATTAGTCAAGTGAATGTATATCGAGAGGATACAGGGGTAAGCGTCGTTATAGTAGATAATTTAATATTTGATACAGGCGATGCGAACGTTAAGCCTGAAGCGAAAGGGATAATAAGTCAATTAGTTGGATTTTTTCAATCCGTACCTAACCCAATTGTTGTAGAGGGACATACAGATAGTAGACCTATTCATAACGAGAAATTCCCTTCTAATTGGGAGTTATCTTCAGCACGAGCGGCAAATATGATTCACCATTTAATTGAAGTGTATAATGTGGATGATAAAAGGCTAGCTGCGGTAGGATATGCAGACACAAAGCCAGTTGTACCAAATGATTCACCGCAAAACTGGGAAAAAAACCGTCGCGTTGTTATTTATATAAAAGAGTAGTATATTATTATTTTAATAATAAAATAATAAAAATACGAAAATTCTTTTAAAAAAATATTAAATTTTATCATTTTATTTTGTATAATGAGTGAGAATGATAAGGTGAAATATTAAGATATATTTATACATAGAAGGAGAGAATTAAAAAGAATGGCACATAAAATTTTAGTAGTAGACGATGCGATGTTTATGCGAACGATGATTAAAAACTTATTAAAAAGTAATGCTGAATTTGAAGTTATCGGCGAAGCAGAGAATGGGGTAGAAGCAATTCAAAAGTATAAAGAACTTCAACCTGATATTGTAACATTAGATATTACTATGCCAGAAATGGACGGGCTTGAAGCATTAAAAGAAATTATTAAAATTGATTCAAGTGCAAAGGTTGTTATTTGTTCTGCAATGGGACAACAAGGTATGGTATTAGATGCAATTAAGGGCGGGGCAAAAGACTTTATTGTAAAGCCATTCCAAGCGGATCGTGTAATTGAAGCTTTAACAAAAGTAGCAAATAGTTAATATAGAAGGGGTGCCACAAGGAATCAAAACAGTGATAGCGGATCGACGTGTGGCCCCCTTTTTTCTCATTATAAAACACTAAATTGTTATACATAAATGAAATGTTTGTTAGACAGGTAGGGGATAAAAATGCAAACAGATCTATTAAATATATTTTTCGAAGAGTCAGAAGAACATTTACAGTCGCTAAATGAAAATGTGCTAGTGTTAGAGCAAAATCCTGCTGATATGGATGTTGTAGGAGAAATATTCCGCTCCGCTCATACATTCAAAGGTATGTCTGCGAGTATGGAATTTACAGAGATGGCTGATTTAACGCATAAGATGGAAAATGTGTTAGATGAAATTCGTCATGGAAATATAGTTGTAAATGCGGATATTATTGATGTGATTTTTGAGTGCATTGATAATTTGGAGAAGATGGTTGCAGATGTGCAACAGGGTGGAATGGGCAATATTGATGTAGTCTCAACTAAACAGAAATTAGAAGCATTATTGAACGGCAATGTAGAAACTCCTACGGAACATATAGAGCAAAATCATATAGACAACGATGATGCAGTTTCGCATGAAGTGCATATAACAGTTGAACAGCAAGCAATTTTAAAAGCAGTACGTGCCATTATGTGTATTGAAGCATTGCAGAATGTAGGGAATATACAAAAAACAGCTCCGAGTATTGAAGAAATTGAAGCAGATGCTTTCGGATTTGAATTTACAGTATTTATGGATACTGATTGTAGTATAGAAGAATTGAAACAAGTAGTACTTCATGTTTCTGAAATTGAGAAAGTGGAAGTAAAGCAAGGAGAACCTATATCGAGGGAAGTAGCTTCTAAAAAAGTCGTTACACAAGAAGTTGTGCAAGTAGAAGGAACGCTACAACCAGCTGTGGCTACGCAGGTAGAATCACCGATAGTGGCAACGAATCAACCTAAAAGTGCTATACCAGCTAAAAGTACTACAAAAACGAAAAATGCTAAAGTGGAGAATCGTTCAATTCGTGTTCAATTAGAGAAAATCGAAAGATTAATGAATATGTTTGAAGAAAGTGTAATTGAACGTGGGCGCATTGATGAATTGGCTCAAACGATTCAAAACAAGGAGTTAATTGAACATTTAAATCGATTAGGCGATATTTCAAAAGATATTCAAAACGTACTATTAAATATGCGTATGGTGCCGATTGAAACTGTGTTCAATCGTTTCCCACGTATGGTACGTATGTTAGCGAAAGATTTAGGGAAAAAAATCGATTTACAAATTACAGGTGAAGATACTGAAGTAGATAAAATTGTTATTGATGAAATCGGTGATCCGCTCGTTCATTTAATTCGAAATGCAATCGATCACGGTGTTGAAACTGTTGAAAAACGACGTGATGCAGGTAAAAATGAGACAGGTACTATTAAATTAGAAGCCTTTCATAGTGGAAATCATGTCGTTATTCAAATTACGGATGATGGAAACGGTATTAATAAAGGGAAAGTATTAGAAAAAGCGATTAAAAATGGCGTTGTAACTGAAGCAGATGCGAATAGATTAACAGATCGTGAAGTGTTTGATCTTATTTTCCAACCAGGATTTAGTACAGCTGAAGTTGTATCAGATCTTTCTGGACGCGGTGTCGGATTAGATGTTGTAAAACATACGATTCATAGTTTAGGTGGACATTTAATTATTGATTCTGAGGAAGGAAAGGGAAGTACATTTAGAATTGAACTTCCGTTAACGTTGTCTATTATTCAATCTATGCTTGTTCAAACGAATGATAAGCGTTATGCTTTACCTCTTGGAAATATCGTTGAAGCAATTCGAATTAAGAGAGAAGACATCCAATCCTTACAAGGAAAAGATGTGTTAAATTATCGTAATCAAATTATTGAAGTGAAACATTTAAGTACTGTATTTGGTGAAAAAACAGTAGATGAGGCGTTTGCGTCATATGATGGTCAAATGGTTCCTGTGTTAATTGTTCGTAATACACATCGCAGCTATGGACTTATTGTAAACACAATTATCGGTCAAAGAGAAATAGTCTTAAAGTCATTAGGTGACTTCTTTGCAGAGAGTTCTAACTATTTCTCTGGTGCGACGATTCTCGGTGATGGACGAGTGGTCCTCATTTTAAACCCAGAAGGTTTATAATAGGAATGAAGGAAAGCTCCCCACTTGTATACAATTGGGGAGCTTTTTGGCTAATCGTTACTAATCTAATAATGGGAATACATACATATTAATTTTTTATATAATAAGTTTGCTAAAATCAAATGAGAGTTTATATTATTTGATAGAAAAACAGAAATGAGGAGGCAGGGAAAATGCCTGAGCAACACACAAAAGGGGATACGAGCACGATTGTGCTAGAAAAAGAAAATGAGCATTTAACGCCTCAAGAATGCGATATTCTTGGCGAAATTGCAAATATATCATTTGGTTCAGCTTCGACTGTATTATCAACGATTCTAAATAGGCAAGTAAGCATTACTGCTCCTCGCATAGAGTTGGTAGATTTATATGATTCAAGAGATGTCGAAGTTCCACATGTTGTATTAAACATTCATTTTACAAAAGGATTAGATATGGAAAACCTTCTTGTCCTTAAGCAAGATGTTGCATTGTCCATCGCTGATTTAATGATGATGGGAACAGGTGAAGTGGAGGACGGAAAAGAACTTGGTGAATTAGAGCTAAGTGCTGTACAAGAAGCGATGAATCAAATGATGGGATTCGCAGCTACATCTATGTCGGAATTCTTCCAAGATACAGTAGATATGTCTCCGCCGACGATTAATGTTGTAAAGTTATCAGAAGAAATGGAGAAAATCTCTGAAATCGATGGGAATCATACGATTGTTAAAGTGTCGTTTGATTTAAAGATAGATAATCTTGTAAACTCTAAACTTGTACAAATTGTTTCAGTTGAGCATGCGAAACAAATGGTCAATAAATTAATGCAATTATCTGGTGGAGTAGAAGAAAAAGACGAGACAGCAGAAGTAGTGGAAACTGAGATTGTAGAAGAAGTTGAAAAAGAGCATTTAACACAAGAAGAGAAAGATGTGCTTGGTGAAATTGCAAATATTTCAATTGGTTCCGCTTCAACAGTATTGTCAACGCTTTTAAATCAGCCAGTTACAATTAGTACACCAAATGTGGAAGCAATCAATGTTCGTCATTATGATGGAGTACCAGTGCCATTTGTTATTTTAAATGTTGACTTTGTTGAAGGGCTAAAGAATGAGAATGTATTCGTATTTACGAAAGATGTCGCCTTAACAATGGTAGATTTAATGATGATGGGAACAGGGGAAGTTAATCCGGAAAAAGAGCTTACTGAATTAGAACTGAGCGGTATTAAAGAAATTATGAACCAAATGATGGGGCACGCTGCTACGGCGATGTCAGAAATGTTCCAAGAAAAAATGGACATGACGCCGCCAAATGTTAAATTTGTAACGTTAAAAGAAGAAATGGAGTATTTGGGAGAGTCAATGGAAGTGGACGAACTCGTTCAAATTACGTTCAATCTTGAAATTGGCGATCTGCTTCAATCGAAAATGTATCAAATTTTGCCGATTTCTGAAGCGAAAGAAATGGTAAGGCGACTTCTGTATCCAATGGTGGAAGAAGAAGAGATTGCAACAGAAGAAATTAAAGAAGAAAAAATTGTAGAACCAGTTGTGCAACCAATTGAATTTAAAGAAGTAAAACAAATGGAACCAGTATATATGGACACATCCATTCTACAAAATGTAGAAATGAACGTGAAATTTGTATTTGGAAGTACAGTGAAAACGATTCAAGATATATTAAGTTTACAAGAAAATGAAGCAGTTGTACTAGATGAGGATATTGATGAACCAATTCGTATTTATGTAAATGATGTATTAGTGGCGTATGGTGAACTTGTAAATGTAGATGGATTTTTCGGAGTAAAATTGACGAAATCACTATAAGGCATTGAAATAGGAGTTTGAACTAGTAGATGAAAAACGTAAAGTTTTTTCTAATGAGTTGGCTATGCATACATGTGTGCTTGTTCTTCCCCTTGCAAAGTCAGGCTGAGGAACAAATTGAGCCAGATCAAAAAATAAATGAAGTGAATGTACAAGAAGAAAATAAGGAATCTCAAGAACCGCCAGAGCAAGTGGAAACGAGACAAGATGAAGAGAAACAAAAAGAAGAGAAACAAAAAGAAGCAGAACAACAAGAAGTAGCAAATAAACAATTGAGTGAAAGAAAGATAGAAACAGAACAGGGAATTATTACAGTAAATAAGCTGGAGCTTAAAGTTGGCGAAGAGGTGCGAATTGCTGTAGAACCAAATGGGAAAAACATTCAAAGTATGAAAGGTATATTGCAGTTACAAAAAAATGGCGAGCAATATGCGCAAGAAAGAATGTTATCTTTTGAGTATGATGAAGAAACGAAGAGCTGGGTTGCTAACTATAAAGCAGGGGATTTTGATTTGCAAGGTGATTGGAATCTTCAGCTCGTTCAAAGTTACAAAGAGAATGAGAAAGAAGAGCTCATAAAAAATGAAGTGAAAGTCCCGCTCATTCGTATTAAAAATGAAACGCCAACTATAGATAAAGAATTGCCAAAGTTACAGAAAGTTACTATTGATGAAGTAAAGGAGAACTTAGTTGAACGAAAACAGGGAGATTCTATACATATACGAGTAAAAGCGTCGGATATAGAATCAGTTGTAAAAGAAGTGCGCGTTACATTAAAAGGGAAAGAAAATAAAGAGCTTTCCTTTTTATTAGACTACAACAAGCATGATATGGATTGGCAAAAAGTATTTGAAATAACAGAAGCATTGCCGGCTGGGCCATATGAATTACTTGTAGAGATAATAGATGCAGCAGGTAATAAACTTGTTGAGGAAAGTGAATATACCATTTCTGTTTTGGCGCCAAAAAACGAAGATGATAAAAAGATAGAAGAGAAAGAGAAAGAGAAAGAGAAAGAAGAAAAATTAGATAATAAACTAGAAAATGAATTAGAAGATAAGAAAGAAAATGAGAAGCAAGAAATTCCGAAAGTCAAAAACCCGCTTCCAGAAGAAAATTTGCCAGTTGTTCAAATTCCGAAGCAAGATGAGATAGTAAATAAGTTTATAAAAGAACCGTTGAAAGAGAAAGAGGAATTTACTTACGTTATAAAAGAGCCGTTCGAAGACAACAAGGAAGTACATAAGGCGAAGGACCGAAAAGAGAAAAATAACAAACAAGTTGCCTCTAAAAAGAAAGAACAAAAAGAAGAACCGAAAGACAAGAAAGAAGAAAAAGGTGAACAGGGAGTGCAAGCTTCTGATGTGTTTACTATCATGTCAGGTTTATTCGTACTGTTTTTAGTTTTAAAGAGTAATAAAGAATGGGGCTAATTATTTCATAGTAGTGGAGGCGCTTAAATGGAGATTAAACGTACGACAATTGAAGATAAGGCGTTACAACCATTAAAACAGCCTGCAGCTATTTCGGAGCATGAAATCCAGAAAGAACGAAAGCGTAGCAATTTAGTCTTTACTGGACAGTCTAAAATTATTTCGAAAAATAATGAAATAGGTATTTTACTTGCAAGTTTAAGTGATGGAAAGATTATGAAGGAAATGCTTTCTAAAGAGATGGATACAGTGTTACAACTTTTTAAAAAGTTACACACGTTATCTGGAGAAGGAAAGCAATCAGAAAAAGTATTTGAACAAGTAATTAGAAGCCTGCAAGGACTTATTAAGCAGGCGCATATAAAAGAACTTCCTTTGTTAGATGGAACATATGATTTCGCTGAAGTACAACTATCATTTGGTAGAAAAGTACATATTCCGTTATTAGATGTGAGTGCACTTATCTCTAGAGTGGAAAGTGATTCTTCAGAAGGAAATATAAATTTGATGGTAACGGTTATTACTGCTTATATAACGAAATTGTCTAACGAAACAATTTTAATTAGCGTTACAGACCGCATTGCTAAAGATCGGGATGTAAGTGTATGGAGAGCGCTTGCGGAAATGAACATGACACAATTGTCACAGGTGTTGAAACATACGGTGCAAGAACATAAATGGTCTATGACGTTTCTTTTTCTCTTTATATGGATTGTCGGTATTATTTTAATTCGAGTTATGTAAAAAGGTCGTCACTATATTGTGACGACTTCTTTTATATTTTTTCGTAGAAGAATGTATCAAATCGCTGAAGATTGTAACGTTCGGGTGTTAAAATTTGTTCCGTACTACCAACAAATAGTACACCGCCTTTTCGTAAAGAACGACTAAATTTTTCATAAAGTTTTACTCTTGCTTCTTCTGTAAAATAAATCATTACGTTACGACAAATAATCAAATCATAATTTGTATCGAACGACTGCATTAAAAGGTCGTGCTGTTTGAACGTAACGTTTTGTTTAATGTTTTGATGCAATGAATATATATCATTCTCTTTTGTGAAATGACGTTCTTTCAAATCATTAGGTAATTCCTTCAGAGAACGTTCTGTATATTGACCGCGTTTTGCGGTTTCTAAAATATGAAAATCAAGATCTGTTGCTTGAATTTCAAAACGAAATGGAGCTAGATGCTTTGATAAAATTAAAGAGAGTGTGTACGGTTCTTCACCAGCAGCGCAAGCGGCACTCCATACCTTTAATTTTCCGCTATTTTGTTCGAGTAATTTTGGTAGTGCTTTCGACTCTAAAGTTTGCCAGCGTTCTTTATTTCTAAAAAACTCTGAAACGTTAATTGTAATATAGTCAATAAAATTTAAGAATAAATTTTGATCAGCGCGTAATTTGTTTAAAAAATTAGTGTAGTTTTCGAAGCCTTTTCTCGAAATGAAAGCATCGATTCTACGGCGCATTCTATCTTGTTTATATGAAGCGATGTCCATATTGAATTGTTGTTTAAAACTCGCGATAAAATGATCATAATCTTGTTCAATTATCATATTTACAATGGGCACAATAATGATATTGTGCCTCCCCCTTTACATCATACGAATTTTTTGTTCAAAGCTTTTTTTCATTTGCTTTTCATGTAATCCTGGTAAATCATAAATGACAGCATCAATACCTGCTTCTTTTGCAACATCGACAGGGATGACAGATGTATGTTTGTCCCCATTATAAAAACAGAGAACTAAATCAGTGTCTTCAATAATTTGTTTAACAAAAAACATATAATCTGATCGGTAAATGGAGTCAGAAGGATGATCGAAAGCAACATATTCGGCTCCGTGTTTTTTTAAGTAATCAACGACTTCTTGAAATTCATCTGTTATTGCTTGCAATGGTTGCAGCGTGTAAAGGCATAAATTTTGAGCGAGTCTTTCATTCTCAACGAAAAAACGAAGAACCTCATTTTCAATAGATTTATAACATAATATGTAAATTTTATGTTTGTGAGCATAGTCAGTTAAAAATTTTTTAATTTCTTCTTGATCTAATGCTGTTAATTGATTTGAACCACAAAGGAAAATATTCATAGAATTGTGCCACCTCATGCTAAATTGTAACATATCTTTTATAAAAAATAACTGCAAAATATTACTGTTCAGAGTATAATTATAAATAACTGGATTTTACGATTAAGTTTAGGAAGAAATAAAAAAATAAATAGGTGATATATATGCTACGTTCTATCTCGCATAATCCAATTTTATCGCATATACCGCCTGCTACTCAAATGCCGAAAGAAGCAAATGTCAGGACAGGACTTGCATTTTCGGATAATTTGCATGCAGATCCGAAAAAAGATAAATTACTAGAACAAATGGAAGCGTTTGTCGATAATATTGGAGAAATTAAAGAGAAAATTGAAATGGAATTAACGCTTGATAATGTAATGGAATACAAAAATACAGTAAAATCATTTTTGAATTTCTACGTTGATAATGTATTGCAGTATAAAGATGTCATGTCTCGTCACCCGCGTTACGGATATTCACAGAAAATGACGATTGTGAAACAGGCAGAAATGGGATTGAATGAATTAGAAGATGTGATGAATTTAATTAATACGAAAACAGGACATTTAGAAATGTTAAATCAAATTGGAGAAATCCATGGTTTAATTGTGAATTTAGTCTTGTAAAAGGAAGGAAGCTATATGTACATACAATTATATGAAAAACTCGTTATTATTCAAAAAGCGTATGAAAATATTCAAGCGCTTGGAGAGCAAATATATGAGAATTTAAAAAATAAAAATGTAAATGCAGTTCAAAAGTTACAAGTAGAGCAATTGCAGTACATTGATGGTTTAAAAGGGTTATCAAGCTCATTTGAAGAAATGGTTGTTCATTTCTGTAAAGAACAAGGAGTTGAATCGTTTCGTGTAAGTGCGTTATTTTCGTATTTTTCTCAAGAAGAAATTGAAAAAATGGAAGAATTACAAAAAAACGTAACTGAATTAGAAGAGAATGTAAAAATGATTCTTTTGAAAAATCAATATTACTTAAACGTACTATTAAAAACTACAGAAAGTATTGTGGATTCTGTTTCTGAATATAACTTAGAGCGAAACAATAATTCGCAAATCTTTATGAACGAACTATTGTAAAGGAGAAGTGAAGCTTTATGAGATTATCTGATTATAATACACCGCTATCAGGCATGTTAGCGGCTCAAATGGGGTTACAAACAACGAAACAAAACTTGTCTAACATTCATACACCGGGTTATGTGCGTCAAATGGTGAATTACGGATCTGTTGGAGCAAGCAATGGTCATACGCCAGAACAGAGAATTGGTTACGGTGTACAAACGCTAGGTGTTGACCGTATTACTGATGAGGTAAAGACGAAGCAGTTTAATGATCAATTATCTCAGCTCTCTTACTATAACTACATGAATTCGACTTTATCACGTGTAGAGTCTATGGTTGGAACGACAGGAAAGAATTCATTATCTAGTTTAATGGACGGTTTCTTTAATGCCTTTCGTGAAGTGGCGAAAAATCCAGAACAACCAAACTACTACGATACATTAATTTCTGAAACTGGGAAGTTCACAAGTCAAGTGAATCGTCTTGCGAAAAACTTAGATACAGTGGAAGCACAGACGGCAGAAGATATTGAAGCGCATGTTAATGAATTTAATCGTCTTGCTGCTAGTTTAGCAGAAGCGAATCATAAAATTGGACAAGCAGGTACACAAGTGCCGAATCAACTTTTAGACGAACGAGATCGCATCGTTACAGAGATGTCTAAGTATGCAAATATAGAAGTATCTTATGAATCTATGAATCCTAATATCGCGAGTGTTAGAATGAATGGTATTTTAACAGTAAATGGACAAGATACATATCCACTTCAATTAAATAAAGAAAAAGACCCAATGTCAGTTGAGATTTACGGTTCAGAAATCAATGTAACTAGCGGAGCGATAAAATCAGCGATTGACACGAAAGCGAAGATTGTTGATTATAAAAAAAATCTTGAAGACTTAATGAGTTCAGTGAAAAATCAAGTGAATACAGTGATGGGAAAAGATTTCTTCGTTGGAGATCATGCGAAAGATATGAAGTTAAATCCAGAATTTCAAAAAGATATTTCGAAAATGAAAATATCTGCTGAAACAGCAAATAAACTAGCAGCAATTACAGATGGAGATTATAAAGAAGGTCTTTCTTATAAACAAGCATTAGACCAATTTATAGTTCGTGTTGCATCTGATAAAAGTGCAGTAAATGCTTATCAAAAAATTCATGGGGACTTATTAGAAGGCATTCAGCAAGAAAAGATGAGCGTTGAAGGGGTAAATATGGAAGAGGAAATGGTAAATTTAATGGCCTTCCAAAAATATTTCGTGGCGAACTCTAAAGCTATTACTACGATGAATGAAGTGTTTGATAGTCTATTTTCGATTATTCGATAAGTGATAGTAATTGATTGAAAATATATAAGGAGGAGATAGAAATGAGAGTATCTACATTTCAAAATGCAAACTGGGCAAAGAATCAGTTAATGGATTTGAACGTGCAACAGCAATATCATCGAAATCAAGTAACTTCAGGGAAGAAAAACCTTCTTATGAGTGAAGATCCACTTGCGGCAAGTAAGTCATTTGCGATTCAACATTCATTGGCGAATATGGAGCAAATGCAAAAAGATATAGCGGATTCGAAAAATGTATTAACACAAACTGAAAATACTTTACAAGGTGTTTTGAAATCTTTAACAAGAGCAGATCAATTAACAGTACAAGCATTAAGTGAACAAAATGGTGAAAAAGAATTGAAAGCCATCGGTGCAGAGATTGATCAAATTTTAAAACAAGTTGTATATTTAGCAAATACGAAAGAGCAAGGCCGTTATATTTTCGGTGGGGATAGTGCAGAGAAGCCACCATTTACAGAAGATGGTACGTATCAAGGTGGACAAAATGATGTGAACTGGCAACTAAATGACGGTTATGAATTCAAAGCGTTCCGTAACGGAGAAGCGTTATTATCACCAGTTATAAAAACGTTAAAACAGATGAGCGAAGCGATGCAAAAAGGTGACCAAAAAGCATTACAACCGTTATTAGGAGAAAATAAGAAAAACTTAGATGGTATCATTAACCGTACAACTGAAGTTGGTTCAACAATGAACACAATGGAAACATTTAAAACAATTTTAAGCGAGCAAAATTTAGCGCTTCAAGAAAACCGTAAAGAAATTGAGGATGTCGATTTAGCGGTCGCAATTTCTGACTTAGCATATATAAATGCAACGTATGAAGCGACGCTTAAAGCAGTTAGTACGATGAGTAAAACGAGCATTTTAGATTATATGTAAACGAATAAGGAGTGATACAACATGGCAGGAACATTAACAGGTATTGGCGGCAGACAACAAATTTGGAACCTAGGAAATAATATGATTGATACTTCTAATCTTGTAGAACTAGAATTGCAAGCATTAAATATGAAAAAAACACCGTATACAACGGAAAAACAACAACTTACACAAGATAAACAATTATATACAAGTTTAAAAACAGAATTTAGTTCTTTTACACAAACATTTAAAAACTTAGCATCATTTAAAGGGAATGAAAAAAAAGTTACAACAACACAGGATGGCTATATTAATGTAATAGCTGATGGCGGAGCAATCTCAGGAACATTCAATATGACAATTAAGCAACTTGCGCAACGCCATCAAATTGCTTCAAATGATATTAAAATTGATGAAAAATTACCTGCAGAAGAAACATTGGAAATTAATGGGAAACTACTTAAAGTAACAACGGAAATGACTTATAAGGACTTAATTAATAAAATTAATGATGGTGACTATGGTGTTTCTGCATATACGCTTGGTGGCAAAGTATTTATGTCTGCTAAAAAAGAGGGAATGGGAGGCGAAATTAAGTTTACAAGTGAAAAATCTGATTTGTTCCAAAAAATGGGCTTATCTACAGTGGATGGTAAAGCAGTGAACGTCGTTAATGAAGCACAGGATGCAATATACAGTATTAATGGCATTGAAGGAAAAAGTGCTAGTAATACAATTGAAACACTCCCTGGTGTAAAAGTGGAGTTATTAAAAGTAACTGAATCGAAGGTATCGGACGGTGGAACTGGTACAGACACAAAAGGAATAGATTTAAAATTTACAGTAAGTGATTCAAACGTAACAGAAGCATCCAACCTTATAAAAAAAATGGTGGCAGATTATAATAAAGCGGTTTCTACAGTAGATCTTTTTGCTGGAAAAGATGGAGCCTTCCAGGGACAAGTAATTATGCAAAGTATACGCCAAGTAATGAATAGTGTTGTAACATTTTCTCAAGATGATAATTATTTATTTACTTTTGGTATCCAAATAAAGCAGGATGGGACATTAGAAGTCGATGATGAAACTCTAACAAAGGCATTAAAAGAAAAGCCAGATACAGCTAAACAATTTTTCTTTAGCTCAAATGGTTTAGGAAAAATGATGGAAGCCCCGCTTGAAAAGCTTTTCGGTGATAAAGGTGTCGTTGGGGAACGAGTAAAGAGTATAGATTCGCGTGTAAGTGATTTAGATAGAAAAATTAGCGATATTGATATGCAAAATAAACAAAAACAAGATGAAATTGTGAAAAAGTATCAAAAACTAGAAAGTACATTAGCAGCGCTTGATAGCCAACTAAAAACAATTAAAGCAATGACAAAACAAAAAAGTGATGATTAATGAAATCTAAGGAAGTGATTGTATGCAAGCATGGCAACGTTATATGCAAAATGATATTATGACGAGTAATCCGATTAAAAATACAATTTTTATTTATGAAAGATGTATTGTAGAGTTTCGTAATTTAGAAGAACTTTTACATACTTTTAATCTACAAGAAGGGGACGCACTTCTTGAAAAACTAGAACGTATTTTTGAAGAACTAAAGCTTCAATTAAATCCTGAAATTACGAAAGATTTATATGATAGCTTATATGGTTTATACGATTGGATTAGCATTCAAATTCAAACGATGAAAGTAACGCGTGAAGCGAAAGATATTGATGCAATTGTGAAAGTGTTACAAGATTTAATAGACGGTTACCGCGGAGCACTTGAAAATGAACAATGATATTTATCGGACGTTTGTCAGCTGTTTTAATGAAATCGGTGAATTGCAAGTGTCAGATGAAGAGTTTGCTGAGAAGAGTGAGATGTTAAATCGTTGGATGATGACACTAGATGAAGAAAAACGTACGCAAGTTGCAGCAGAAGTAAGCCCGTTCATTATTAAGGCAGCTCAGCATATTCGGGATAAGCAAAAGATTTTGGAAGAAATGATTATGACAAATGATGGGCGAATGAAGGCTAATTCATTTTACGGTAAATATTAATAATAACGTTTGGAAACAGATTCCCCTTTTAAAAGGGGGTCTATTCCTTCGTTTAAATAAAGAAATCCGCTGATTGAGGTTTCATTTTATGACTGTGATGAAAAAAATAGTAATCTAAATAATAGAAAAACGGATTTTAGTTTATAGTTCATATATTGAAATGTTCTTTAGATTACTATGGTATACAGTTTTTTTGCATTCTTTTTTATATTTTTGTATTTTTCTAAAGACAACAATGAAAAAATGGAATAAAATATGTAAGGGTACATAATAGTAAATATTTTAATAAACGCATATAAGAAAATAAATAATGAAGTGAAACTTCTATCAGTGGATCATTACGTTAGAAAAGAAAGGGTGTGGAATATGCCAGATTTAGTGAGTGATGTAAGCCATTATATGAATTATTTAGTGACGAAACGAAATACTGTTTCTAGTAATATTGCAAATGCGAATACACCTGGCTATAAAGCACAAGATGTAACATTTGCTGAGCAGATGAATAAAAGTAGTGCATTATATAAAAACAATGCGGCTGATTTAAAGAGCAATCCAGATTTATATCAAACGAATGAAATGCACTTGCCGACAGTAAATACGAAAAATACATATGCAAAGATTCAAACAAAATCAATGCAAACGAATAAAGACGGAAATAGTGTGGATGTAACGACAGAAATGCTAGATTTAATGAAAACAAATCAGTTATACGGTATTTCAGTTAACGCAATTAATACACAATATGCAATTAACCAAGCGGCACGCGGACGTTAAAAGTAGAAGGAGAGACAACGGATGTTTCAGGCAATTAATGCAAGTGGCTCAGGGCTAACGACAGCGAGAAAGTGGATGGAAGTTACTTCTAACAATATTGTAAATGCAAATACGACGGCGGCTCCGGGGGCAGATTTATATGAGCGTCGTAGTGTGGTGCTAGAATCAAACAATAGTTTTGCAAGTATGCTAGATGGGGCTCCTACTAACGGAGTAAAAATAAAAAGTATTGAAGCAGACAAAACGGAAAATTTAGTGTATGATCCGACGCATCCGCATGCAAATGAAGAAGGATATGTACGTTATCCAAATATTGATGTAACTGCTGAAATGACGAATGTTATGGTTGCTCAAAAAATGTATGAAGCAAATACGAGTGTATTAAATGCAAATAAAAAAATGCTTGATAAAGATTTAGAAATCGGCCGAGGATAAGGGGGAAGATAGTAATATGAAAATCCAACCAATGTTACATACACAACCATTTGGAGCAATTCAGTCAATTGGTGCACCGAAAACTTCTCAAACATCTGTAGTTGAGGGGAAAAAGTTTATTGATTTATTGGAAGATATGAATCAAACGCAAAACAATGCGCAAACAGCAGTATATGATTTACTAACTAAAGGGGTAGGAGAAACACATGACGTTTTAATTCAGCAAAAGAAAGCTGAGTCTCAAATGAAAACAGCTGCTCTCGTACGTGATAATCTTATTGAAAATTATAAGTCACTAATTAATATGCAAATTTAGGAAAGTGGACGGGTGTGTTTAAATGGAAAAGATGAAAAATGTTATCCAATCGTTAAAAACGTGGCATAAGTTAGTAATTGGTGCTGCGCTTTTAGCGATTGTAACAGGAGCACTTTTATACTTCACCTTGCCAGATAAATATGTTGTTGTATATCAAAATTTAAATGATACAGATAAACAAGAGATTACAGCAGAATTATCCAAGTTAGGTGTCGATTATCAATTAGCGGCCGATGGTTCGATTCGTGTGCAAAAGAATGATGCTCCATGGGTTCGAAAAGAAATGAATGGGATGGGCTTACCGTTTAATTCTAAAAGCGGTGAGGAAATTTTATTAGAAAGCTCGCTCGGTTCAAGTGAGCAAGATAAAAAAATGAAGCAAATTGTCGGTACGAAGAAGCAATTGGAGCAAGATATTGTAAGAAACTTTGCGACAGTTGAAACGGCAAATGTTCAAATTACATTGCCTGAAAAAGAGACAATTTTTGATGAAGAAAAAGCAAAAGGAACAGCGGCGATTACGGTTGGAGTGAAGCGTGGCCAATTGTTAACAGCTGATCAAGTTGCAGGTATACAGCAAATGATAAGTGCAGCAGTTCCTGGTGTAAAGGCAGAAGAAGTAAGCGTTATTGATAGTAAAAAAGGTGTTATCTCAAAAGGGACAGATGAAGCACATTCTAGTAGTTCTTCTTCTTATGAGAAAGAAGTAGAGATGCAGCATCAACTTGAAGGTAAATTAAAGCAAGATATTGATGCAACGTTAATGACGATGTTTAAACCGAATGAATATAAAGTGAATACGAAAGTATCTGTAAACTACGATGAAGTTACACGTCAGTCAGAAAAGTATGGTGATAAAGGTGTACTTCGTAGTAAACAAGAGCAAGAGGAAAGTTCTACTGCGCAAGAAGGGACAGATACGAAGCAAGGTGCTGGTATTACAGCGAACGGTGAAGTGCCAAACTACGGTACGAACAATAATCAAAATGGTAAAGTTGTCTATGATAATAAAAATGGTAACAAAATTGAAAACTATGAAATAGATAAAACAGTTGAAACAATTAAGAAACACCCAGAATTAACGAAAACAAATGTTGTTGTATGGGTAGATAATGATACGCTAGTAAAACGTAGAATGGATATGACAACTTTTAAAGAAGCAATCGGAACAGCGGCAGGACTTCAAGCTGATCCAAACGGTAACTTTATAAATGGTCAAGTTAACGTTGTAACTGTTCAGTTCGATCAGCCGAAAGTCGAAAAAGAGAAAGAGCCAGAAAAAAGTGGCATGAACTGGTGGTTATTCGGTGGAATTACAGCTGGCTTATTAGCGATCGGTGGTCTAGTATGGTTCTTATTAGCAAGACGTAAGAGAAAGAAAGAAGAAGAAGAGGAATATGAAGAATACTTAGCAGAAGATGAAATTGCTGCAAGTAATGAAAGTATCTTGGAAATTCCTGAAGAAAAAATAGTGCCAGAGCCAAAACCTGAACCAGAAGAACCGAAAGAACCAACGTTAGATGAACAAGTGCAGGATGCTACGAAAGAACATGTAGAAGGTACTGCAAAAGTAATTAAAAAATGGCTAAACGGACAGTAAGGGAGGAACAACGATGTTAGATGAAATCTCCTCCAAAGAAAAAGCTGCCATCCTTATTCGTACATTAGAAGAAGGGGTGGCAGCAAAAGTCATTGAATATATGACAGCTGAGGAAAAAGAAGTATTACTTCGTGAAATCGCGAAGTTTCGTGTATATAAACCAGAAACGTTAGAAAATGTACTAGGAGAGTTCTTATATGAACTAAATGTAAAAGAATTGAACTTAGTCACTCCAGATAAAGAATACATTCGTCGCATATTTAAAAACATGCCAGAAGACGAACTGGAAAAATTATTGGAAGACCTTTGGTATAACAAAGATAATCCATTTGAATTCTTAAATTCACTTACAGATTTAGAGCCACTTCTTACAGTGCTTAATGATGAATCACCACAAACAATTGCAATTATCGCTTCTTATATTAAACCGCAGCTTGCGTCTCAATTAATTGAGAGATTGCCAGATCATAAACGAGTAGAGACGGTAATGGGTATTGCGAAGTTAGAACAAGTTGATGGTGAATTAATTAATCAAATTGGTGAGTTGTTAAAATCGAAATTAAATAATATGGCATTCAGTGCAATTAATAAAACTGATGGCTTGAAAACAATCGTAAACATTTTAAATAATGTTTCACGTGGTGTTGAAAAAACAGTCTTTCAAAAGCTGGATGAAGTCGATTATGAGTTATCTGAGAAAATTAAAGAAAATATGTTCGTCTTTGAAGACTTACTTGGTCTTGAAGATCTTGCGCTTCGCCGTGTATTAGAAGAAATTACAGATAACGGTGTTCTTGCGAAAGCACTTAAAATTGCAAAAGAAGAAATTAAAGAGAAATTATTTACATGTATGTCTTCAAACCGTAAAGAGATGATTCTAGAAGAATTAGATGGCTTAGGACCGCTTAAGATGACGGATGCTGAAAAAGCGCAGCAAACGATCACTGGTACAGTGAAAAAGCTAGAAAAAGAAGGAAGAATTATCGTTCAAAGAGGTGAAGAGGATGTCCTTATTTAAAAACAGAATTCCGAAGAATTCTGTTTCTTTTTCTGAAGAAACGTATGAATTACAATTTCCAAAACCAGCTTCAGTTCAAATAGAAGAGGAAGAATTACAAGCTGATCATGCAGAACTTCGCGCCCAGCAAGAATCGTTACATATGGAAATGAATCAGCTAAGGCAAGAGAAGCAAATGCTAGAACGAGAGCGGCAGCAGTTATTACAAGATAAAGAACAATTTCAAATGCATATTCATGAACAAATGGAACAGATGGAAGCAGCGCGTGTGCAGTTTCAAAAAGAACAACAAGAAACAGCATATGAATGGACAGAGTTATTATGGGATCAATCTTTTCATCTAGCAGAAAAAATCGTGAATCAAGCGGTAGATTCACGATCGCTTGATGTGTTACCTATTTTAACTGGCATCGTGCAAACATTGCCAACTTCGTTTGAAAAATTAATCATTACAGTACATCCAGAAACGTTTGAACGTATTCAAGAAGAGAAGGAAAATACGAAAGAATATTGGTTACTACAATTAGTAGAATGGAAATATGATTTCTCCCTGCAGTTTGGTGAATTTGTTCTGGAAGAAGAGAAAGAGTTCTTTGAATTTAAATTTGCACCTATATTTGCGAAACTTCGTCAGAAATGGGAAGAAGAGAAGTTATTTGAGGAGCAAAATGTATGAGCCGTCTGTTAATGAATGAGAACGAAAAATGGAATAAGTTCATTGAAACACCGCTGTATACGAAAGTAGGCAAAGTTCATAGTGTACAAGAACAGTTTTTCGTAGCAAAAGGGCCGAAAGCGAAGATCGGAGATGTTTGCTTCGTTGGAGAGCATAAGGTCTTATGTGAAGTGATTGCCATTGAAAAAGAAAATAATATGCTACTTCCATTTGAACAGACAGAAAAAGTATGTTATGGAGATTCAGTGACTTTAATTTCAGAAGATGTTGTTGTACCACGTGGTAATCACTTGCTCGGAAAAGTGTTAAGTGCAAATGGTGAAGTGTTAAATGAGGAAGCTGAAAACATTCCATTACAGAAAATTAAACTAGATGCACCGCCTATACATGCATTTGAACGTGAAGAGATTACCGATGTATTTGAAACAGGAATAAAATCAATTGATTCTATGCTAACAATTGGTATCGGTCAAAAGATTGGTATTTTTGCTGGGTCAGGTGTTGGTAAATCTACTTTACTTGGAATGATAGCAAAAAATGCAAAAGCTGATATAAACGTTATTAGTTTAGTAGGAGAACGTGGCCGGGAAGTAAAAGACTTTATTCGAAAAGAGTTAGGCGAGGAAGGTATGCGAAAAAGCGTCGTTGTTGTAGCGACGTCAGATGAAAGTCATCTTATGCAACTTCGTGCCGCGAAACTCGCAACGTCTATTGCTGAATACTTCCGTGACCAAGGCAATAACGTATTACTTATGATGGACTCTGTTACTCGTTTTGCCGATGCACGAAGAAGTGTTGATATTGCTGTTAAAGAGTTACCGATTGGTGGTAAAACACTGTTAATGGAAAGTTATATGAAGAAGCTGTTAGAACGGTCCGGGAAAACACAAAAGGGATCTATAACAGGTATTTATACGGTGCTTGTTGATGGGGACGATTTAAATGGCCCTGTACCAGATTTAGCACGTGGTATTTTAGATGGACATATTGTATTAAAGCGTGAGCTTGCAACGCTTAGTCATTATCCTGCAATTTCAGTATTAGATTCAGTAAGTAGGATTATGGAAGAAATCGTGTCGCCACATCATTGGCAACTTGCAAATGAAATGAGGAAAATTTTATCAATTTATAAAGAAAATGAATTGTATTTTAAGTTAGGAACGATTCAAGAAAATGAAGAAAATGCTTATATTTTTGAATGTAAAAATAAAGTAGAAGGTATAAATACATTTTTAAAGCAAGGTCGATCGGATAGTTTCCAATTTGATGATATCGTTCAAGCGATACACCATATAGTATAAGGCCTCTGCCTAAGAGGTCTTATTTTTTTGTTTTTTAATATTTCACAGATTTTTTTGGAAAAAAACTATATAATAGAAAAAGAGAACGTTATAATAGGAAGGGGCTATGAAAACAGGTGGATAAACAGCAGTACGACACAATAAAATTGCAAATAAATCAAGAAAAAGAACATATTTTAAAAGAAGTGTATGAATTAACAGCTGAAAAAAGAAAAATAGAACAAAAAAAAGAATATGATTTATATGTTGTGAAATCGCGTAGTAAAGTCGTACAAACTGGGCAACGTATTATGGCGGGCATGCTTTCTTCACATACGTTTTCACCTGAAAGAATAGAAGAATGGAATCGAAAAATTAAAAAAACGGAAGGTTTTATTCAAAAAAATGAAAGCCTTTTAGAGCAAGTAAAAGAAAAAGAACGTGTCATTGATGAGATGTATCAAGAAAATTGTAAAAAGCTTGCGAAAGCACAAGAAAAGCTGGAAGAAAAAATGCTTCTGGATTTGAAAATGTGTATGAATGGATGAGGTGAATGTAGTGATACAGTCTGTATTACCGGTGCAACAAAGTTTACCTCCGCAAAAAGAAAAAGGGCTAGAAGTACAATCAAAAAATGAAGATTCTTCATTCGATCGTACGATGAGAATGGAAAATAAAAAACAGCCGCAAACGGAGAAAACGAAACGAGAAGAAGCACCACCAGAAGAGAAAAAAGATTATATTCTTTCTAAAAAATCGGTAACAAAAGAAGAACCAAATGTAAAGAAAGAAGAAAAAAAAGAGACAGAACAGTTGTTATTAGCTGTATCTGAGCAAATGGTTGCAATTGAGCAATTACATGTGCAGCCGGAATTGTTATATCAATACATACAAAAAATACAAGAGCTATATAAAGAATATGGCAATATTAAACTTAATGAATTACCTGCAGCTGAATTACAACAATTACAAGAACTTCTTTCAAATATGAATATCAAAAATGCTATATGTTTAGAAGATACAATGCAAATGGTATTAAACAAAATGAAGATGCCAGAGCAAACGATGCAAGCATTGAAAGTTGTAGAAACCGAAACTTGTAATATTGCAAAGGAACAAGAAGAGTCTAAAGAGGTAGATCTTCCAAAACTTGAGAGCGATGATGCAAAGGTAGAGTTGCCAGAGGTTGATGCATTAAATGATTCGAGCTCTGCAGGTGCAGAGTTATTAAATAAAACGACGAGTACCGAACAAATAGGGAAATCAAATAGTGGTGCTGAGAAAGTTTCATTACCTGACTTAGGAAAGAAAATGGAAGCGCAAGTAGAAGCGCTGCAAAAATTTGTAGTGAAACAAGAACGTGTTTTATTCCAGTTAAATCCAGAAAAACTTGGTACATTAACAGTGTTTATGAAAAAACACGGAGATCAAATTGACGTTCACGTAGAAATGGAAAAACACGATGCGAAAAAACGTGTTGAAATCATTTTTGATGAATTGAAATTAAAGTTAAAAGAAAAAGAAATCAATATTCAAATTAGCTATTCAGATAAAGATGAAAATCGTAAAGAACAGCGAGAACAAGAGCAAAGGCAAAAACAGAAATTAGCAAATACAAATCATGAAAAACAACAATCAACAGAATTTGCGGGATTATTGGAGGAATAAAGCGTGCCAACAGTTGGGTTAAATACAACGAGTACAAATCATATTCCGTTACAAGCAGGAGCGCAAAAAAGTAATGTACCTGTTAATGGTGTACAATCGCCAGTGCAACAAAGTAATGGAGTTTCGGCAGGAGCGCAAAAGACTCCTGGGGTAATGGGGAAAGATGATTTCCTAAAATTGTTTTTATCAAGTTTTCAACATCAAGATCCATTTAATGCGATGGATATGAATCAAATGATGAATCAGACAGCACAGTTATCTCTTATGGAACAAGTACAGAATATGACGAAAGCAGTAGATAAGCTGCAATCAACGATGTATTCAACAGCACTTGATGGTGGAATGAAGTTTTTAGGTAAATATGTAAGAGGTGTTGACGGTGACGGAAACAAAGTAACCGGTCAAGTAGAAACGGTTCGCCTTGCGGAAAATAACGATGTACAGCTCGTTATTAACAATAAAGTTGTATCTCTTCGTTTCGTTGAGAGAGTGTCTGATAAACCGATTGGAGAAACAAATCCAGAAGACGCAAAGAAAGACGATCAAAAAGTAACTGAAGAAGTAAAAAATACAAATTCATAAGGAGTGTCCATACGTTATGATTAAAGCGTTATATACAAGTATTACAGGGATGAATGCAACACAAAATGCATTAAGTGTAACTTCAAATAATATTGCCAATGCACAAACAGTAGGTTATAAAAAACAAAAAGCAATGTTTGATGATTTACTATATAACAATTCGATTGGTGCAAAAGGTGACGGTAAATATGCAGGAACGAATCCGAAAAGTATTGGTAACGGTGTGAAAATGAGTGGTACGGTTACGGATTATAGTGATGGTACAATTACGTTAACAGGTGGCAAAACACAAGCCGCAATGGAAGGTAATGGTTTCTTCGTTGTAGGTGATTCAAAAGGCGGAAATATGGAATTTACTCGTAAAGGTACGTTTGGGATATCTTCAGATTACTATATTACGAATACTGAAGGTCAATACGTATTTGCATACCCTGCAAATGAGGCAACCGGTGAAGTTGATTTATCTGGAATTCCAGGACCGTTGCAAATTCCAATGGGAACAGCAATTGGTGGTATTCGAACATCGAAAGGGACAATTAAAGGGAATATTCCAACTGGTGAAAAACAAATTACACAAGATTTACCTGTATATGATAATGCAGGGAATACATGGACAATGCGTGTAGAGTTTAAACAAACGAGTGAACATAATTATACATATAAAGTACAAATGCGTAATGACTCGAAAAAAGAAACAGAGTTTAAGGATGTTCCAGGTGCAGGTGGTAATATGACATTTGATGCTGTTGGAAATCCAAATCCGAAAGAGCAAGGAGCAAATATTCCATTTGACGGTGGCTCTATAAAATTAGACTTAAGTCATTTAACAAACCATCCAACAGATAAAACATTATCAGTAACAGACGTAGATGGTAGAGCAGCAGCGACGGTTAAAGATTGCTTCATTGCTGACGGTGGATATGTGATGGTAAAATATTCTGATGGAAGTATGAAATCTGCAGGTCAATTAGCTGTTGCGATGTTCCCGAACGAAGGCGGACTAATGAAAACAGGTAATGGTAACTATACAGCGACGAATACAACAGGTATTTTAGCTCTTGGTGCATCTGGTCAAAACGGTGCGGGTAAAGTACGTGGTGGTGCACAAGAAGGTGCAAACGTAGATTTATCTGTAGAGTTCGTTGACTTAATGTTATACCAACGCGGATTCCAAGGAAATGCGAAAGTAATTAAAGTTTCAGATGAAGTATTAAATGAAGTTGTAAACTTAATTCGATAATATATCGTAATGAAAAAATGTAATGGAGTAGAAAGGGTTTTTTATTCGTATGACAAGACAAGAGCGAATTTTACAATTGCCTTTTTTCGAAAATAAACGTGAACTTGCCGAGCAAGTATTAAAAATAGAACGAGAAGAGCATGTATATTTACCAGATCAATTTGAAATTAAGCAAGTGCCTCCGTATTCATTTGGCGAAAAACAAGCAATCATTGGCCGTATCCATGAGTTTTATTTCATAAGTGTTGGTAGCGATAGCGTTTGGAAGTATCAACTGTTTAAGGATGAGATGAAGTGTCGTGAGTTTTTTGTTATGTTGCCAAATATTACGGATCAGCAGATAGCGTTTTGGTTTAATAACATAGAGTTATTGAAAGGTTCTTAAAAGCACTTTTTAGGTTTTGAGAGAGGACCTGGCGATGTTTTGGAGCGGTTAGTGCCTAATAGAGTCCCGACCGATGTGTAAGACCAGAGATATGTAGCGTTACTAGAGTAGTGTGGTAGTGTAAGAAGTGGTAATATAAAATAGTTTTAAGTTAATTTAAGGTAGTTGTAGTATACAATTAGACTGAATTTCTATAAAAGGAGAGGTGAGGAGGATGGCGCAAAATAAGTATCGCGTTACATTCATTTCGCCGAGTGAGGTTGAGCAGCGGACTGTAATGGCGGCGAATAGTTTGCCAGATTTAATTCGTAAAGTAGAGAGTATTATTGCAGATCCAAACGGTTATTTTGTGAATGATAAAAAAAATAATTGTTATTTTAAAGTGATTAAAGAAAATGTTACGTTTATTCAGTATGAGTTACTATTTTCGGATAAGGAAATTCATATTGAAAAATTAAAACATATAGCACCAGTAGTATTAAAACGATTATTCGAAAAAATAAATGACCCGGAATTATATGCACTCGCGCTACTGGATGTTGATATAGCAACGAAAGAATATGTGCTAGCAGAAATGAATTCTGAGCTGAGAATAAGAGTAGAGACCGAGCTTTCGAAAAAATGGGAAGCAATGCCGACGGAAGTTGTAGGAGCACAAGAAGTGTTATTAGAGGCACTTGCTTCGTTTATACAAGATTAATTGTTTTTTTATAAAATGAATCGTTCGACTATCTATATTTTTTATATAGGTAGTTGACTTTTTCGCTTTTATAAAGCTTAATAATTAGATATACGGAATTAATGGAAGGGGAGCGACACCTTTATGTCACAAGCACAAAGTATTTTATTAGAAAGCGGAACAAATGAATTAGAGATTGTTACGTACACTGTTGGTGAAAACCTATTCAGTATTAATGTAATGAAAGTACGTGAAATCATTAATCCATTCCCTGTTACAACTGTGCCAGAATCTCATTATGCAGTTGAAGGTGTTGTTCAAGTACGTGGTGAAATTTTACCTGTTATTAACTTGGCAATGGCTCTTAATTTAAAGTCAACAAAGCCACTTGATCAAACGAAATTTATCATTTCAGAATTAAACCAAATGAAAGTTATTTTCCGCGTTGATGAAGTGCATCGTATTCAACGTATTTCGTGGGAACAAATTGATGAACCAGCTTCATTATCTATGGGACTAGAAGAAACGACATCTGGTATTGTAAAACTAGATGGCAAAATCATTTTACTATTAGATTATGAAAAAATTGTATGTGAAATTAGCGGCACTGGTTATGACAATAAATCAATTGCAGGGTTAGAACAAAAAACAGATCGAGCTGAAAAAGTAATTTATATTGCAGAAGATTCAGCGATGCTACGCCAAATATTAGAAGAAACATTATCATCAGCTGGATATACGAAAATGAACTTCTTCAGCAATGGTGCAGAAGCGTTAGCGCAAATTGAAAAATTAGCGAAAGAGCAAGGCGAAAAAATGTTTGAACATATTCACTTGCTAATTACGGATATTGAAATGCCAAAAATGGATGGACATCATTTAACGAAAGTGGTTAAGGATAGTGAAGTAATGAATCGTTTACCAGTCATTATTTTCTCTTCATTAATTACAAATGAATTATTCCATAAAGGTGAAGCTGTAGGAGCAAATGCTCAAGTAAGTAAGCCAGATATTCAAGAGCTAATTGGTTTAGTTGATAAGTTAGTACTTTAAAAGTTTCTATTTAGCCGGAATAGAAACGCTAGCCAAGTGTTGAGCGGTCAGTGCTTAATAGAGCCCTATGTGATGTTGAGACCAGACATATGGAGTGGTTATAGGTAAGTAGAAGAGCTGGTGTATAACATTTTTCTATTTAGTAGGAATAGAGGAACTACTTATGTAAGGAAGTTTTCAGTGCTTAATAGAGTCTTATGCGATGTGAGTTCAGAGGTATGAAGTAGTTTTAGGTAAGAAGAAGTGAGACTTCGATTGAGAATTTGAAGACTGGGTTTATAACTCTATTCTGTTAGAGAGAGGAAGGAATTAGCCAATGCTACATATGGCTAATTCCTTTTTGGTATTCTATATTTTAAGCTGGTAGAAAAATGAAAGTTTTCTGGAGTGTTTGGTGCTGTATGTATGAAAATTCTTCATTTGAAGATTTTTGATTTAAAAATATAAAAGAACGTATTTTCGATGGTTATTTTATTAATATTTCGTGGTAACGCAAATTTTTTCGGTGAAAAAATATTCAAAATACCATATAATATAATTAAATGTAATTAATATGCAATTTTGCATATTAATAAAAAACATTTTCCAAATTTTTATACTTTCTATACATTTTTGTATGTTTATTATTTGACAGATAATTTCGAACTGTTATAATATGGATATGTAAAAATTGCTATTTTCTTAAAAGACATGGGAGTCAGATGAGAATTGTGAAAGGATGAGGGGGAGTGGCACAGATTATGTATCACCACACAGCAATTAATGTATTAGGTCTTTTACAAAACATGTCAAATAATAAAATGAACGATATGCAACTAAAGGTGGAATTTAAAAAAATAGAAAAAGAATTCCAAGTAAAGTATGAAGAATTAGTTGATTTACATAATAGAATGGTATTATTTCAAATAGATATAGAAAAAAATGGCGGGATGCGAGCATATGAAAAATCAGCAATTACATGGCTGAAGTCTGAACTAGAGCTACTGTATGAAGTGTATCAATTTTGTCAACGTCACGGTTTAAACATTTTAAATATTTCAAAATACGTAAGTAAAAATGAACTAAATCTTTTTCCAAAAACAGAAAGTCAATTGCAAAATACGTATTATAAATTGAAAAAACGTGAAATGCCGTTTGAAAATATTGAAAAACAAAAACCAGGACGAAAGCGAAAATATATACCAGTAAAAGAGACAATCGTTGCAAGAAAACAAGAAAACGAGTACAAATTAAAAGAAGAGATTCAGCATAAAGAGGATGAAAAAAATCTTGTAACAGTTATATCTGGTATCGTTGATAACTTTGAAACAATTAATCAATGTAGTGAAAGGAAAGAAGACGAACTACATCAGTTTATGGAAGGTATTTATAAGCTTTCTAGCATGGCAGCAGGGCGTTCTAGAGAAGTAAAGAATATACGTAGTCTAGAAGGTGAATTGCAGTCGTTACAACTAGAAAATGAAAGGTTAAAACGAGAGAAAGAAGAGCTTGTACAAGATATTAAAGGCATGACGCAGCTTTTAATTCATTTCATTACAAGTTCTGATATCGATCAAATTCGTAAATTACCAACTTTCGTACAAGATTGTAAAATGGAATTACATAAACTAGGGCTATATAATGCACAAGACGGTAAAATGAAAATTATGGTTGATCGTAGCGGACAAGTTATGACCGTAACACAGTAATAAAATTTGGGTACAAAATAAAAGGGAGATACATAGTTTATATGTATTTCCCTTTTATTTTGTATGGAATCGTTCTAAAGAAGGAAGATGAATTTTTACGATTGCAGTAACTTAGAAACCATTTGCGGAATTTGGTTTGCTTGTGAAACCATACTAAGTGCAACTTCAGTTAGCAATTTAAACTTTAAAAAATCGCTCATTTCCTGCGCCATGTCTGCATCTTCAACTTGAGATGCAGCATCTGTTAACGCCATACTTTGGCTATTTAAATTTTCAATATTGAGCTGTAAACGATTTATCATAGCTCCAAGATCGGCACGATGAAGTGACACACTTTGCAAAGCCTCTTCGATTTTACGAATTGCCGCTCTTGCTTCTTGTTCTGTTGAAATCTTGATGTCATGTTGTGTAGGGGAAGGGGAAATATGTTTCGTCATATTTATTGTATGACCGATATCGTCTAATGTAAAAGGGCGGTTTTGACCGTCAAATACGGATAAATCATTAAACTCAGTCATCTCGCCAATATAGCCAATTTGTTCTGTTAAAGACTGAAACTCTTTATTCAGCGAATGACGGTTTTTATTTGAATCTGTACCGTTCGCAGATTGAACAGCTAAATCACGCATACGCTGCAAAATATTCGTCACAGTTTGAAGGGCAGCTTCTGCCGTGCGAAGCATCGATATTGCATCCTCATTATTACGAATCGCCACGCGCATACCACTTGCTCTCGCATGCATACGAGTCACAATTGCAATATTAGCGGGATTATCCGAAGCGTTGTTCAACTTCTTACCAGTCGCCAAATGCTCCATTGCAACATTCATACGCTTCTCATTCTCATACAACGACTGCCTAGCATTCATACTTAAAACATTCGTACCAATACGCATAATAGACACTCCTTATAGATTGATATAGTTAGTGTTCTAAAGCTAATAAACGGTTATGAAAAGAAAAAGGGGCGTATGCTCACTATATCTTTTTGTTTTCATACACGGAACGAGGATAAAACAGGCCCTGACCGCTACTAAATATGATTAGAGCTTCTCTTTAAGTTAAAAAATCTTTCAATCTATCTATATAGAAAAAATAAACCTCTCCGCAAGCAGAGAGGTTTATTCAGGAAACTAACTCAAATGGCTTATTGTAATAATTTAGAAACCATTTGTGGAGTTTGGTTTGCTTGAGAAAGCATGCTGATACCAGCTTCGTTCAAGATTTTGAACTTAGTCATTTCAGACATTTCTTTCGCCATGTCAGCGTCTTCGATTTGAGAAGCAGAAGCTGCCATAGAGTTTTCTTGGCTTTTAAGGTTTGTTACGTTAAAGTCAAGGCGGTTTAATGTAGCACCTAAAGTAGCACGGCTAGAAGCAATTGTTTCTATTGCTTTGTCGATTTTTTCAACAGAAGAAGATGGATCGAATGCTGTTGCCGTAGGTGCTGTTAGTGTTTTAAATTCTGTATTAATCTTTTCTGCAGCAGCTTTGAGAAGAGCATCAGTTTTAGCTGGATCAGCTACTACTTTATCATAAGCTTTGAAAGCATCTTCCATTTTCTCTACTTCTGCTGGTGTATAACCTGATTTGACTTTATTAAAAGCATTTTTTGCATCTGTAACGTCTTGAGCTTGTACAGCTGCATCTGCAGCTGCAGTTTCTAGTCGTTTCATAGAATTATTAAGTGTATCAAGATCATTTTTGTTAACTGTGTTTGAGCCAATAGCTAAATCTGTAATATCTAAGTTTTTAAGTGATGCAGAATCAAGTGAAATTGTAATTTGTTTATTTTTATCATGTGAGTCAAGAGTTTGGATATTAATAGTACTATTAGATCCGTCTAATAATTTTTTGTCGTTAAACTCAGTGTTGTCCGCAATGTATTGAATTTGTTCTTTTAATTGATCAAATTCTTTTTGCATTGCAGCTTGGTTTTTACTAGTATTAGTCTCACTTGCAGATTGGTTTGCAAGGTCACGCATACGAAGTAAGATGTTTGATACAGAGTTTAAAGCTGAGTCAGCTGTACGAATTAAAGACATGCCGTCTTCTGTATTACGAGCTGCAACGTTTAAGCCACCTTCACGTGAACGCATACGAGTTGCAATTGCAAGACCTGCTGCATCGTCAGAAGCGTTGTTGATACGTTTACCACTTGATAAACGGTCCATAGCATTGCTCATTTTTGTTTGGTTTTGGCGCATGTACTCTTGTGTACGCATGCTGTTAATGTTTGTATTAATTCTCATGTTAAGAAACCCCCATTTTTTTATATTGACTTTTCTGCAAATTGAAAAACGGTAATATGCGAAAAAATCAATTTCGAGATTTATTGTAATCCTTGCCACAACGGGTGTCAACTAAAAATTCGAATTAATAAATATAAAAAAATAACAGTTTAACAATATATTCATTTTTTTATTACATAATTATTAAAAGGATTATTGCAAACTTTAAAAAAAAACTCTAATATTAGATTATCTTTGTTTACCGAAAAGGTGATATTATGATAGTTGGAAATATAGTAAAAGAAGTGCTTGCATATAAGAAAGGGCAAATTCAGCAAAAGCTAAGTAGTCCACAAGCATTCGTTAGTAGTCGTTTTCAAGAGAAGTTGCAGAGTGAACCTGCGAAGGAGACCAAGGCTACTACGCAGCCGGCAAAAGTAGAAGATATGAGTCAGCCGGTACAATCTACGAAAATAGAAGCGGTTGTTAATAAACCGGTAGAAACTATTAATAAAGTAGAGGAAGCGAGTAAGCCTGAAGAAAAGGCTGAAACGAAGAAAGCAGATGAAGTGCAAGTTGCGCAAAAAGAGTTTGAACGACGTTTCCCAGAAACGAAAAATGAGGCTGTTGATACGTGGGAATTAACGAAGAAGTATAATATTCAAAAAATACGTTCTTCCAATGAAGGGAAGTATGAGGATATTATTGATCGTGTAAGTCGTACATACGGAATTCCGAAAACGTTAATTCAAAAAATGATTGAAGTAGAGTCTAATTTTAATCCGAAAACGGTGTCACATGCAGGTGCGATGGGTCTTATGCAGCTTATGCCAGCGAATGTGAAGGAGATGGGTGTGAAGAATCCCTTTTCACCAGCTGAAAGTATTGAAGGTGGCGTAAAAGAGTTAAGCGGTTATTTAAAGAAAAATAACGGCGACTTAGTATTGGCGCTTGCTTCTTATAATGCTGGTCCTGGGAATGTGAGGAAGTACGGAGGCGTACCGCCATTTAAAGAAACGCAAGGATATATTAAAAAAATATTAAATATCGACGTTTCAAAATAAGAAGTTTCATATATAGAGAGAACATGAAATTTTCGTGAACATGATATGGGAGTTGGCTAGATTTGAAATTACAAGATGATATTCCGTTAACAATTTATTTTGAAATCGGAAATACGAAAAAGAAAATTGAAGATCTGCTTCATATTACGAAAGGTACATTGTATCGTCTTGAAAATTCAACGAAAAATACGGTGCGTCTTATGCTTGAGAATGAAGAGATTGGAACCGGAAAGATTTTGACGAAGAATGGAAAGATGTACGTTGAAATCGTTGAATTGAAAAGGTAGGGAAGGGGATTGTCATGAGTGGCGAAAAATTAAGCCAAGAGCAAATTGATGCCCTGCTGAAGGCGGTAAATGAAGGCGAGGAAATGCCAGCTTTCGCACAAGAAGCAGGAAAGCAAGAGAAATTTCAAGAGTATGATTTTAATAGACCAGAGAAGTTCGGTGTTGAGCATTTACGTAGTTTGCAAGCGATTGCTTCTACGTTTGGAAAACAGACGTCACAGACGTTATCAGCGCGTATGCGTATTCCAATTGAACTAGAGCCTTCAACAGTTGAACAAGTTCCATTTACGAGTGAGTATGTGGAGAAAATGCCGAAAGATTATTATTTATATTGCGTAATTGATCTCGGTTTACCAGAGCTTGGAGAAATTGTTATTGAGATTGATTTAGCATTCGTTATTTATATTCATGAATGTTGGCTTGGCGGAGATAGTAAGCGTAACTTTACGATGCGTAGACCGTTAACAGCATTTGAGTTTTTAACGCTTGATAATATATTCTTGCTTCTTTGTAAAAATTTAGAGCAATCATTTGAAAGTGTTGTTGCGATTGAACCGAAATTTGTAACGACGGAAACAGATCCGAATGCATTAAAGATTACGACAGCGAGCGATATCATTTCATTACTTAATGTAAATATGAAAACAGATTTTTGGAATACGACGGTGCGTATCGGGATTCCGTTCTTATCTGTTGAAGAAATTATGGATAAGTTAACGTCTGAAAATATTGTCGAACATTCTTCGGATAAACGTAGGAAGTATACGTCTGAAGTGGAAGTGAAAGTAAATCAAGTGTACAAACCTGTTCACGTTGCAATTGGTGAGCAGAAAATGACAATGAGTGAGATTGAACAAATTGAAGAAGGCGATATTATTCCGCTTCATACGAAAGTTTCGGATGAATTACTTGGTTATGTAGATGGAAAGCATAAATTTAATTGTTTTATTGGAAAAGACGGAACGCGTAAGGCGCTCCTATTTAAAAGTTTTGTAGAGTAGGAGGATCCATATGAAGCATGAAGTATCTCCTGTGTCATTAATGGGATTAGAAGATTTTGCAGGAAAGCGAAATGAAGCAGGCAAAGCACATATTGATACTGTTTCAGATATTTCGATTGAACTTGGTGTAAAGCTTGGAAAGTCATCTATTACGCTTGGTGATGTAAAGCAGTTAAAAGTTGGCGATGTTCTTGAAGTAGAAAAAAACTTAGGACATAAAGTAGATGTGTATTTAAGTAATATGAAAGTCGGCATCGGTGAAGCAATCGTAATGGACGAGAAATTCGGTATTATCATTTCTGAAATTGAAGCTGATAAGAAACAAGCGGCGCTTATGAAAGCGCAAAGTCAAATGCAAGATAAAGAGTAGAGGAGGAGTCATATGTCGTATATGACGACCTTATTTCAAGTCGTTTTACTGTTTGGTGCGCTCGGTTACGGTGCATATTATATGACAAAAAAGACGCGCAAACAGCAGTTTTTTAAGCAGGGTGAAAATGGCCATATTCAAGTAAAAGACGGCGTGTATTTAAATCATCAAACGAGTGCCTTTTTATTTGAAGTGGACGGAAAGCAAGTGTTCACTGTTATTAGTAATAACGGTGTACAGTCTGTGCAATTAACCGGAACAGGAAATCAGTTTCAACAAGCACTAGAAGACGCGGTGAAGACTGAAACGAAAAAAGTAGAGGATCCATCATGAGAATAAAGAAACAGTTATCATTATTAGCCGTTATTTTCGTATTTTCTATCGTTTTTTCAATTATTTTTGTAAATCCAGCGTATGCGGCCCCGAACGGTTTTATTAATTTCGAAAATGGAAAAGAGTTTACGAGTAATTCAAGTGTACAACTATTTGCGCTCGTCACCCTTTTATCATTATCTTCTTCTATCGTTCTATTATTTACACATTTTACTTATTTTATGATCGTTCTTGGGATTACACGTCAAGGACTTGGGGTAATGAATTTACCACCAAACCAAGTGCTTGTTGGACTTGCATTATTTTTATCACTCTTTACGATGCAGCCTGTACTCGGGCAACTGAAGAGCGATGTGTGGGATCCGATGACAAAAGAGAAAATAACAGTAAGTCAAGCTGCGGAAACGACAGCTCCTATTATGAAAGAATATATGTCAAAGCATACGTATAAGCATGATTTGAAAATGATGCTGAAAGTACGCGGAGAAGAGTTGCCGAAAGATTTGAAAGATCTTTCCTTATTTACACTTGTACCATCCTTTACGTTAACGCAAATTCAAAAAGGTTTACTAACAGGGATGTTCATTTATTTAGCGTTTGTATTTATAGATTTGATTATTAGTACACTTTTAATGTACCTCGGGATGATGATGGTACCGCCGATGATTTTAAGTTTACCGTTTAAAATACTCGTTTTCGTATATTTAGGTGGATATACAAAAATCGTCGATATTATGTTTAAGACGGTCGCCTGAAGCGCTTGATGCTATGTGATAGGAGTCATATAAATGAATACGTCACCAATTATAGATATTTTCCAAACCTTTTTTTATAAAGGGGTTATGATTTTAATGCCGATTGCCGTTGTAAGTCTGATTGTCGTTATTATTATCGCGGTTATTATGGCAATGATGCAAATTCAAGAGCAAACGCTGACGTTTTTACCGAAAATGGCGAGTATTGTGCTCGTTATTATCATTTTAGGTCCGTGGATGTTCCAAGAGTTAACGATGCTTATTTTAGATTTATTTGATAAAATCCCATCGCTATTGCGTTCGTACTAAGATAGGTGAACTGAAATGAATATGGAATTATGGGCGGCGACGTTTTTTGCGTTTTGTCGCATTACTTCATTTTTATATTTTTTACCGTTTTTCTCAGGCCGATCCATTCCAGCAATGGCGAAGGTTACAGTTGGACTTGCTCTTTCAATTACAGTGGCCGATCAAGTGGATGTCTCTCACATCAAGACAGTTTGGGACGTTGCAGCTTATGCAGCAACGCAAATTGTAATTGGTTTATCACTTTCAAAAATTGTAGAGATGCTGTGGAACATTCCGAAAATGGCAGGGCATATTTTAGACTTTGATATCGGTTTATCACAAGCAAGTTTGTTTGATGTAAATGCGGGCTCACAGTCTACTTTACTATCAACCATTTTTGATATATTTTTTCTCATTATTTTTATTTCACTTGGCGGCATTAACTATTTCGTTGCCACTATTTTAAAGTCGTTTCAATATACAGAGGCGATTTCAAAATTGTTGACGACTAGTTTTTTAGATAGTCTACTCGCAACGTTATTATTTGCGATCACATCAGCGGTTGAAATTGCTCTGCCGCTTATGGGAAGTTTATTCATCATTAACTTTGTTCTAATTTTAATTGCAAAAAATGCTCCGCAATTAAACGTTTTTATGAATGCATACGTAATTAAAATTACGTGCGGTATTTTGTTTATTGCGATGAGTGTACCGATGCTCGGTTATGTGTTTAAAAATATGACGGATGTATTACTTGAAGAGTATACGAAACTATTTAACTTTTTCTTAACGAAGTAGGGGGACGCGCATGGCAAAGGATAATAAAACAGAAAAGGCCACCCCGCAGAAGCGTAAAAAATCGCGTGAAGAAGGGAATATTGCCCGGAGTAAAGATTTAAATAATTTATTTTCCATTCTCGTATTAGCAGTTGTCGTTTATTTCTTCGGGGATTGGCTAGGTTATGAGATTGCAAATTCCGTAGCGGTGCTGTTTGATCAAATTGGAAAAAATACAGATTCAACCGAGTATTTTTATTTAATGGGGATTTTATTACTGAAAGTATCGGCTCCGATATTAATACTCGTATATGCTTTTCATTTATTCAATTATATGATTCAAGTCGGCTTCCTATTTTCTTCTAAAGTCATTAAACCGAAAGCGTCACGTATTAATCCGAAAAACTATTTTACGAGATTGTTTAGTCGTAAAAGTTTAGTAGATATTTTGAAATCACTGTTTTATATGGGATTAATCGGTTACGTTTCGTACGTTCTCTTTAAAAAGAATTTAGAGAAGATTGTTAGTATGATTGGATTTAACTGGACAGCGTCACTTACTGAAATTATTAGCCAAATTAAATTTATCTTTTTAGCCATTTTAATTATTTTAATCATTCTTTCCATTATTGATTTCATTTATCAAAAATGGGAGTACGAACAAGATATTAAGATGAAAAAAGAAGAAGTAAAAAGGGAGCATAAAGATAATGAAGGGGACCCGCAAGTAAAAGGGAAACGAAAAAACTTTATGCATGCGATCTTGCAAGGAACAATTGCGAAGAAGATGGATGGCGCAACGTTTATTGTCAACAACCCGACTCATATTTCGGTCGTACTTCGTTACAATAAACACGTTGATGCAGCACCAATTGTCGTTGCAAAAGGGGAAGATGAGCTCGCATTATATATACGAACACTTGCCCGTGAACAAGAAATACCAATGGTGGAAAACCGTCCGCTTGCTCGTTCTTTATATTATCAAGTCGAGGAAGATGAGACGATTCCTGAAGATTTATACGTAGCTGTAATTGAAGTTATGCGCTATTTAATTCAGACGAATGAACTTGAAGTATAATAGCGCGTTTGGAGGAGATCTCTTTGTTTAAGATAGATTCTGCAAGAACCTATTTTTCTATCTTTTTAGCAGCGTCATTCGTAGTGGCGCTCTTAATTCCACTTCCACCATTTATACTTGATATCATTATCGTTTTTCTACTAAGTATGTCAGTACTTATTTATATGCGAGCGACAAGTATTAACGAGTGGGATGAATTAAAGTCATTTCCGACGATGTTGTTATTAATCGGGATTTTCCGCGTATCGATTAACGTTTCGACGACGCGAGCGATTTTGACAGATGGAAATGCCGGTCATGTTATTGAAGAGTTCGGCCAGTTCGTAATTGGCGGAAACTTATTAATTGGTATCGTTATTTTTACAGTATTAATCATATTTCAGTTTATCGTTGCAAACGGTGCATCTCGTACAGCTGAAGTAGCAGCTCGTTTTACACTTGATTCTTTACCGGGGAAACAAATGTCTATCGATGCTGATTTAAACCAGCGTATTATTTCAGAAAAAGATGCACAGGCAAAACGAAAAAAATTAAATATGGAAACAGAGTTTTACGGGGCGATGGATGGTGCCGGAAAGTTCATTAAAGGGGACGTTATTTTCGGGATTGTCATTTTATTCGTAAACATTATTTTCGGTTTAATTGTCGGCATGATGCAGCAAAGAATGAGCTTTGCAGATGCAGCTCTTCATTATACACAGTTAACTGTCGGTGACGGAATCGTAAACCAAATCGGTTCATTAATGCTTGCAATTTCAACAGGTATTATCGTAACGCGTGTATTTGACGGCTCACCGGATACAGTAACAGAAGGTATCTTTAAAGAGTTATTAGCGCATGAAGTCGTTGTATATGCACTAGGTGGTTTATTTATTGCAATGGGTATTTTTACTCCGCTACCGTTTTTACCATTCGCACTCGTTGGTGGAACGATTATCTTCTTAGGCATTCGTAATAAAAATCGAATAAAGAAAGAAAAAGAAGACGAGCTTCAAAAAGAATTAGAAATGATTCAAGGTGAAGATGAGCAACTGCAACAAGTGGAAGATTCATTCGGAGTATTTACGGATAAATATCCGATTATTGTAGAACTCGGTTTAGATTTAGCAGCACTTGTAAAGCAGAAAATTAACGGGGAAACAGCTCGTGATAAAGTTGTTCTTATGCGGAAGTCGATTATTACTGACCTTGGTATTAACGTTCCTGGAATTAACTTTAAAGATAATACGAGCTTTAGACCACGTGGTCGTTACATTATTCGTATTAAAGGTGCGAAGGCGGCTGAAGGTGTTTTAAAATCAGGTTATTTATTAGCACTAAAAACACCGAACGTAATGGCTGATTTAGATGCAGAACCAGCGAAAGATCCAATTTTCGGCGAAGATGGATATTGGATTTTAGAGCATATGGTGCAAGATGCACAAATGAAAGGCTATCAAGTGTTAGAGCCACTTAGCATATTAATTACACATTTAGATGTTGTCGTAAGGCGTAATCTGCATGAATTAATTCAGCGCCAACATGTAAAAGACTTAATTAACTCGCTTGAAAATGATAATGGCGTTCTATTAGAAGAGATTAAGAAGAAAGAAATTGATTTATCACTCGTTCAAAATGTTATTAAACAACTTCTAAAAGAAGGTATTTCTATTCGTGATTTACCAACAATTATTGAAGGTATTATTGACGGAAAAGAAGTGAATCAAAATCACGTTGATGGTGTGACATCATTTGTTCGTGAATGTATTTCAAAAGTTATTTGTGAAAATGCGAAAAATCCGGACGGAAAAATTTATGCAGCGCTCTTCTCTGATTCAATTGAGTTAGATGCGGATGTTGTGAATAATTCATATCAAGGTTACTTGTTAAACTGGGATTTAGATTTAGAAACACGTGTCGTTGAGCAAGTGCAGCGCGTCTTTAAGCAAGCACGTTTAATGGGAAGAGAACCAGTGTTATTAACACGTAGAAAAGATTTTAGATTTGCAATTGTAAGACTGCTAGAACGTTATCAAGTAGAAGCACAAGTACTTTGTATTAGCGAATTAGCACCAGAAATTGTTGTGGATCAAATTGCCTATATTGAATAGTAGGGGGTGAAGTAATGGAAAGTACAGAAAAGAAAGAAGCGTTAATGCGAATAAAAGCAGCTTCGAAAAATGAATTGTATCGAAAGTTATTTGACCAATATGGTACAGATTATTATTACGTTGTCGATGAAAGTGTAAAACGAAATATACCGTTTTTCTGGAAAAAGGATTATGAAATGTTAGTTGCTTTTCCAGAAGAAAAACAGGAAGAAGTGAATGAAGGTACAGCTCAATTTCATGAACAGTTAATGGATGTTGTGAATGATCCTTCAGAACAAATTGTGAAGGCGAATGGAATTCAATCAGTACTGCACAATTTAGAAAACGTAACGACTCCTATGTCATACGCGGCAATGCAAACAGGAAATAGTGAAGAATGGGCAAGAAAAAAAGAAAAACTATTAAAGCTGTTTGAAAAAGGAATTGTCGTGGTGAAACAGACGAAAGAAACGGAAGTACCGAAAAAGAAAAAAGTTGTGAAACAAGTCGTTCCGGTAAAGAAAGAAGAAGTAGTTCCAAAGAAAGAAAGTCAAGAATCTGTACCGTTTATTATTCAAAAGGTAATTCGGATGCTAGAACAAAACGATGTGGAACAATATTTCATTTATGCATATGCTGAAAAGTTAAAAATAAAGTTTGAAAATGCAACG
Source organism: Bacillus sp. ok061 (assembly GCF_900108285.1). Lineage (NCBI taxonomy): Bacteria > Bacillati > Bacillota > Bacilli > Caryophanales > Bacillaceae > Bacillus > Bacillus sp. ok061. The sequence continues at coordinate 89,042 of NZ_FNUW01000014.1, forward strand.
ATGATTACGGAAGAAGAAGTTATTAGGTACATATTGGAAGATATGAAATCTCATTTCAATACGGAAAACGTCTTTGAAAAAGAAGTACAAACAATTGCATTAATCGGTCCAACTGGTGTTGGTAAAACGACGACGCTTGCGAAAATGGCATGGCAATTTCACGGTAAGAACAAAACAGTTGGTTTTATAACGACAGATCATTCGCGCATAGGGACAGTGCAGCAATTGCAAGATAACGTAAAGATAATTGGATCGGAAGTAATTGCTGTGCGTGATGAAGCTGCAATGACAAGAGCGCTTACGTATTTTAAAGAAGAAGCGCGCGTCGATTATATTTTAATTGATACAGCCGGAAAAAATTATCGTACGACAGAAACAGTAGAAGAAATGATTGAAACGATGGGACAAGTAGAGCCAGATTATATTTGTTTAACGTTATCAGCTTCGATGAAAAGTAAAGATATGATTGAAATCATTACAAACTTTAAAGATATTCATATAGATGGTATTGTGTTTACAAAATTTGATGAAACAGCAAGTAGTGGTGAATTGTTGAAAATTCCAGCAGTATCATCAGCTCCTATTGTATTAATGACAGACGGCCAAGACATAAGGAAAAATATACATATCGCTACAGCTGAACATTTAGCGAAACAAATGTTACAAACATCGTAGAAAAGAGGTGAAGAATAAGGCGCTTGCCTTATTCAAACGAATATGAACGGTCTTTATATAGGTTCTATGGGTATGATGAACTACATGCAGCGAATTAATGTTCATTCGAATAACGTTGCAAATGCTCAAACGACAGGATTTAAAGCAGAAAATATGACGTCTAAAGTATTTGATGTACAAGACACATATCGCCGCGGAGATGGGGCGGTAACAAATATCGGTTTGGTCGATTATGCTGTAGTACCAGCTGCAACACATGTGAATTTAGTACAAGGAAATATACAAATGACAAATAGCGCTACAGATTTCTTTTTAGATGACGGCGCAGCCGGCACAACATCATTTTTCGTTACTTCTAAAAATGATGAAACGTTTTTAACGAGAGATGGTAGTTTCACATTAAATAGTGATCGTTATTTACAAACATCTTCAGGTGCTTTCGTAATGGGAGAGAATAATGAGCGTATTCGTATTCCGGAAGGAGCAAAGGTTGCTGTACAAGCAGACGGTACATTATATGATGAAGTAACACAAAATAATATTGCTCGTTTGCAAACAAAAACAGTAGATGCAGAAACGAATGCTCGTCTCGTGCAACGTGAAAATAAAAGCTTTACACTAGCAGAAGGAAACATTGCTAATTTACCGAACGGAACAGGAATAGTAAAAAATCATATGCTAGAAAATTCAAATGTAGATATGACGAAAGAGATGGCCGATCTTATGACGGATCAAAAGATGATTCAAGCATCACAGCGCGTTATGACGTCATTTGATAAAATTTATGAAAAAGAAGCGAATGAAATATTGAGATAAAGGACTTCCAAAAGTGGGAGTCTTTTTTGTTATTGCTTTTATTACAGTTACATCATAAAATGATAATGATTATCAATATCATTTTATCTATTTTCATAAGAACAGAATTTCATAATGACAGCAATATTTGTTTAACTAAGTGAATTAAAAACAAGGGGATGGTGTATATATGTCTACAAAGAATCAACTTTGCATTGGATTATGTTTAATTTCTAGAAAGAAAGAACAAGAGAATGAGTTTAATTCCGGAATTGATGAACAAGTAGAGTTGGCACTACAGGCAGAAAAGGCTAAGTTAGATTTTGTTTTTAAAGCCGATTATTTAGTGGCGCACCCAGATTTAATTGCTCGTAATAAAGGGAATGTCATTTTAGACCCGACGTTACTGTTTACTGCTATTGCTTATGCGACAGAAAAAATTGGAGTCGTTACAACTGCTTCAACTTCGTTTTATCCACCATATATATTAGCAAGGCAATTACAATCGTTACACTGGATTAGTAACGGCCGAGTAGGGTGGAATATTGTTACATCCATTGACGGTGCTGAAAACTTTGGTGAGGAAGAGATGCCATCATCTGAGGAACGATACGCGAAAGCGGCAGAATGTACAGAGTTAGTAAGAAAACTTTGGAGGAGCCATCCTTATGAAGTGTTGAAAATAGATAACACTGAAGTTATTAGAGAGATGGCTAAGCCAATTGAACATAGCGGTGAATATTTTGAGGTAAAAGGTCCACTTAATATTCCGCAGCATATATCAGGAGAAATGCCATTATTTCAAGCTGGTGCTTCAGAGTCTGGTCGGAATTTTGCTGCTTCTGTTGCTGATGCAATTTTTGCCGCAACGCCAGATGTAGAGTCAGGAATTGAACTTCGTCAAGATTTAAGAAGAAGAGCAGAACAGCATGGCCGAAAGCAAGATGCTATACGCGTATTACCTGGATTATATTTCTTTATAGGTGATACATATGAAGAGGCGCTAGAAATGCATAGGCAAGCTCATCAACATCTCACAAAAGAGAAGAGATATGCGTTACTTGAAATGGTTCTCGGATTAGATGCGAGGGGGATTCCGCTAGAAAGTAAAATTACCGAAGAGATGCTGCCAAGTCGGGATCAAACTGTACGTAGTAAAACACATGCAGAATTATTACGGCATTTCATTATTAAAAATGAACCAACAGTTGAACAAATACTAGAGCGACCAGAAGTTGTTGGATCGGCTCATTGGGTTGCGGTTGGTACACCAAAAGACGTTGCGAAGCAAATTATGGATAGGTTTGAGGCCGGAGCGTTAGATGGATTTATTGCTATTCCAGGAGGACCTCCCAAGTCACTAAATCTATTCTTTAGTGAAGTCATTCCTTTATTTGTGAAGGCAGGGGCATTTAGGGAAGAGTATACAGGTTCTACTTTACGGGAGCATTTGGAGGGAAACATATTAAATACTTTACAGTTAAAATAAATAATAGCATGTAGAAAAAAGCCTTATTATAAAAGGCTTTTTTTGTTTGAAATTAAAAATTCTGAAATATAAGTTGACTGTATGAATATTATTTTTTATATTAGTAGGTATAACTATAACTACTAAAGAGGTGAGAGTATGAAAACGGCATTATATTTAGAAGATGCATACAAAACAAGTTGCGAGACAGAAGTGATAAGAGTGGAAGGGAATAAAGTATTTGTAAAAGAAACAGTTTTTTATCCAACTGGTGGAGGACAGGAATGTGATACGGGTGTCATTGTACAAGATGGGTCTGTATTTGAAGTTGAAAAAGTAAAGAAGGAGCAGGGAGAAATAGTTCACTATATAAAAGATGAAGCTCAAGTAAAATTAGGTCCAGTTAAATTAGAGATTAATTGGGAAAGACGTCATAATTTAATGCGTCATCACTCTTTACTGCATCTTATCGGAGCTGTTGTTTATGAAAAGTATGGAGCTCTATGCACCGGAAATCAAATTTATCCTGATAAAGCACGTATCGATTTTAATGAGTTACAAGAGTTATCGAGCGTGGAAGTAGAAGAAATTGTTGAGGAAGTGAATAAACTTATTAAGCAAAATAAAGAAATTTCCACTCGTTATATGAGCCGCGAAGAAGCAGAAAATGCTGTAGGAATGATTAAAACAGCAATAAATCTCCTGCCAACTACTATCCAAGAAATCCGCATTGTTACAATTGAAAACTTAGACGAACAAGCTTGTGGAGGCACACATGTGAAAAGCACAAGTGAAATAGGAACACTTGTTATTGATAAAGTAAAAAGTAAAGGGAAGCAAAATCGTCGTTTTGAAGTAAGAGCGATTTAGATTGTGAGGGGTTACCGATGGATGAAATTATAAAGGAATTACAAAAGTTAGGATTTTCCCAATATGAATGTAAAGCGTATATTGGATTGTTAAAACATTCCCCAGTAACTGGCTATGAAGTGAGTAAACAAACAGGAGTACCTCGTTCTATGATTTACGAGGTACTCGGTAAGTTAATGGATAAAGGAGCGGTGCATATTGTACCTTCTGAACCAGTTAAATATGTATCAGTACCAGCTACCGAATTAATGAATCGAATGCGAAAAGACTTTGAAAAGTCCTTTGAATTTTTAGATGAGAAATTAAATTGTTTAGAACAAGAAAGACAGATTGATGTAATTTCACATATTCGCTCAAATGATCGTGTTTTAAAAGAAATATGCAATATAATTAATAGGGCAAAGGAAGAATTATGGATTTCTGTATGGGAAGACCAAGTGCATGAAATTGAGCCATACATTCATCAAAAGGAAGAGGAAGGCGTACATATATTTTCAATCTTATTTGGAGCTCCAGAAACAAAAATAGGAGCGACGTTTCACCATAATTATATGACGCCTCACGTTGTTGAAAAGAGAATGGGTGGTCATTTAACTGTTATTGCGCGTGATGGAGAGGAAGTATTAATTGCGAACTTCTCAAATGATAGCACTTCATGGGCCGTTACAACGTATGACCCAGCGCTAGTTCTCGTTGCTACAGAGTATGTGCGGCACGATATTATGGTTGAAGAAATCACGAAGGAATTTGGGGCTGATAAGTTAGATACGTTATGGCGTGAAAATATAGATTTAGTTCATGTCGTAACAGGAAAACGAACTTTAGAAGGAATGGAGGATGATAGAGATGAGTAAAGCTCAGGCACATGTAGCTTTGCAGAGCGATGATACATTTCAGCAAGGAGTAAAAGATTGTTTACCAACTGTATTTGGTTACTTGAGCATCGGTATAGCAGCTGGTGTAATTGCAAAAACAGCAGGTTTTTCTATCATTGAAATTGCATTTATGTCCACTTTAATTTATGCAGGTTCTGCCCAATTTATATTAGCTGGTATGTATGCAGCCGGTGCTCCTGCTTCCGCAATTATTTTTACTGTATTTTTTGTTAACTTGCGCCACCTTCTTATGAGTGCTGCACTCGCGCCGTACTTTACGAAAATTCCTCTATTTAAAAACTTAATCATCGGTTCGCAAATTACAGATGAAACTTTCGGCGTTGCAGTGCAACACGCGGCGCAAAAAGGATATTTAGGTGAAAGATGGATGATCGGGCTTAACGTAACAGCGTATTTAAATTGGATTCTTGCTACTATTATTGGTGGGCTGTTTGGTGAGTGGATACCAGATCCACATACATACGGGATGGATTATGCATTACCAGCGATGTTTATTGGATTATTTGTTCTTCAGCTCATAAGTAGTAAACCAAAACTAGCAATTCATTTAAGTGTTGCAATTGTAGCGATTATCATCGCATACGTTTCACACCTATTTATGCCAGATAGTATAGCGGTTATTATCGCAACCTTACTAGCTGCGACGATTGGAGTGGTGATTGAAAAATGGAAATGAGATTAGATGTATTATTACTTTTACTAGCAGCAGGAGCTGTTACACTCGTGCCACGTATTTTACCTCTACTCGTATTTAGCAAACTACAAATTCCTGACTGGGGTTTAAAATGGTTAAATTACATACCAATTGCGATATTAGCAGCGCTTTTAGCACAAGTTTTATTTATGCATGAGACGATGCAGTGGGATTACCTTATCGCAGCAATTCCAACATTTCTTGTTGCAATATATACTCGTAGTTTATTAGGTACAGTATTAACGGGAGTGGTTGTGATTATTTTGTTACGTTTCTTTTTCTAAAAAGGATTACGTTCATATAATAGCGAAAGGTATAATAATATAAATTGTATAGGGGTGGTGTTATGATACTTTTAACGATAGGAGCAATATTATTAACGTTATTTATTTTCTTTATTATCGGCTTTATTACATTTATGATGTTTGTTGATAGGGCGACACCTCAAATATATTATACACCTTGTGAATCAGTGACAGTGAAAGCTAAAGGTAAACATAGAAGGAAGAAAAGGTGAAAGTTGGCTTTTCTTCCTTCTTCTATTACATCCCCGAAAGAATTAACAAAAATAACCCAAATAAAAAACTAATAAAGTTTCACTTTACAAGAAATGAATCTATTACATTGTATGCTTGTTTTGTAGAGTTCTCGCTATATTTTTCAGTGTACGGATTTAGAAATCCATGTTCACCGTGTAGTTGTTGTATTTCTAGTAAATGATTTTTTTGTTGCTGCAATGTTTGAATTAAAGAGGATACTGAAAAACTAACTTCTTTTTCAGGAAATATAAGTAGTGTAGCGCATGTAGGCTTTATGTGAACATAGTCGCGTATACGAGAACCGTAACATCCGATAATAAAATCTATTTTCGGATTGTTACTACATAGCCATGAGATGGTAGCTCCAACACTAAAGCCGATAAGTCCAATATGTGTATAACTACTAGAAAGATGAGAAATGAATTCTTCAATTTGCTTTTTTCCATAATCAAATCCAATATGATTTACAAAATGTTGATATGCTTTTTCTTCATCACGATAATGAAATGCATGTTGTAAGTGTAGAAGATTAGGACAGAATACGTCTATATGAGATGAAGTAAAGTGCTGGGTAACATGATGCATATGGTCGTTCACACCATATATTTCATGAACAATAACGAGAGCTAATTTTTCCTTCATAGTTATATTGTGCCTCTTTGAAACTTAAATTCTTTCTCAACAAGGCAAATACGCAGATGGAAGTTTTCATACCATTGCTCACGACCTCTTTTTTTCGCTTCTTTATGTAAGGCGTTCTTCTTCCAATTTTCAATTGCATCAAGTGATTCCCAATAAGAAATTGTTATTCCGAGCCCAGAATTACCTCGTGCACTTTCTACACCTAAAAATCCAGGTTGTTGCTTTGCAAGCTCCTCCATTTTTTCGGCAACGGTATTATAGTCTGTTGTATCATTTGATAAATTAGAAGTGAATATCACGGCATAATAATGATTCGCCTTTTGTGAAGCATTTTCCATATAAATTCCCCCTTTAATAAGTATTTTAGCATGTAAAAAAAAGAAAAGAAGCATGACGCTTCTTTTCTTTTTTACGCTGTGAATTTTAATCCAGCATATATTTTACGACCCTTTTTTTGAATCCAACACACTTGTGCATTTCTCTTTTGAATATTACGCTCTTCCATTGTTACTTGTATAATTTGGTCAATTACAAGTGGGATGTTCGTTTGTACTTGGCACCCACCTGTACTATAGTCGATAATGGTCGCTTCAATTGGCATCCCATTCATATGCAATATTCCAGGGGACATCAGTTGCTCACGTATATGTTGTCTGCGAAATTGTCTTGGTGCTTTTTTTGTGTTTTTTATGAAAGATGCAATTGCTAGTGTAAGAAATGCTTTATCGTACACCTTTTCCACCCGGTCATTAACCGGTTTACTAAATAGATGAAGAATAAGTTTACAATATTGCTCATGGGATACATCATCAAATGATACACCAACTTGTACAGAATTTTCTTGTCTCCGAATCCATTTTTTTGTACTATGAATCTTTTCTACCTCGCCAAAAGATAGCATATAGGAAGATAGACTTGATAAAGTTTCAAATGGAATGGAGGAATCTAATTCAAAACGTGCCCCCGTTTCACTAATATCAAGGACATTGCAAGAAATGATCATATCTTCGGCATATAAAGTACCTGGTAAATTTACTACGAAACGTTCTGAATTTCGAAAACGCGGTCTTTCAAATGCTACAAATAGTGAAGTGACAATAGCTATCCCGTTGTATAGTACCCAGAAAATATTAATATATAAGCTCTCTCTTTCAATATGATATTGCTCAGGGTATAAGAGCATAAGTGTTGCTCGAATAAGTGCAATAATTGTTAAAATGAGTAATATGAGATGAGGCATGCTTGCAATCCATAAAAAATGCCTTGTATTATTTTGAACTCCCTTTCTTGTCACATGAAATTGAAACTTCTTATGTAAGAAAGTTTCTGATAAAATAGCAAATCCCATATAAGGAGCCATAGCAACTTCGTACACATGACTCCACGTAGTTGTTCGTTTTTTATTAGAAACAGCTTTGAAAATAAGCTGTGATGTTAAAAAGGCAGGTGCCCAGAACATAAATAAGTGCATGAAATTAATTTCTAAACTATAAATATCAAATACTAAAAATAATAGCGGTGCTAGTAAAAATATCATTTTATAAACACCGAAAAACCAATAATGAATTCCATCTGCATATAAAAGACGCTGCATAAAAGATAATCCTTTTATAGTGAAAGGATTCCATTTTTTTACGACTTGAATGTTCCCTCTACACCAGCGGTCCCGTTGTTTTAATAAATCACTAAATGTTTCTGGGGATAATCCAACAGCTAGTGTTTCATTGACAAATATAGTTTCCCATTTGTTAGCTTGTAGTAGCATACCAGTTGCCATATCTTCAGTAATAACTCCAGTCGCAAATCCTCCAATTTCTTCAAGCGCGGTGCGGCGAAATAGGGCGTTACTACCAACATACATCGTAGCATTAAAGCGATCTTTCCCTTCTTCTAACTGGCGCATAAAGAAATCTTGTTCATTGGCGATGTTATCTTCAAAAAACAAATTATATTGGAAAGGATCAGCATTATAAAAAACTTGTGGTGCTTGAACGAATACAACATTATTTTTAGAAAAATAACCAATCGTTCGCTCTAAAAAGTTAGCTCGTGGTATCATATCGGCATCCATTGTTACGATAATATCACCTTTTGAATGAAGCATCGCATGATTTAAATTTCCAGCTTTTGCATGCTTGTTTTCGGTGCGAGTTATGTGATGAACAGAAAAATCTGCCGCAAGTTGCTTTACACTTTCACGGCGCCCGTCGTCACAAATATAAATGTTTAGTAACTCTTTCGGATAAGTAATCAACGTACAACCAACTACAGTACGTTTTAACAAATCGATCGGTTCATTGTAAGTGGCAATAAATATGTCGACAGTAGGTAGTTTTTCAAAAGTGGATAATGGTACTTCTTTCCGTTTATATGGTTTCCATGAAACAATGCTAAAAACGATAGATTGTAAGTAACCAGCCCATTCTGTAATTAACAATATAATACCAGCGATAATACTTATGAGATTAATAGTTGGTAACGAATAAAAAGTTCGCCAAATAAGATAAATAGCATTACAAATGAGAAATAGAATAATAAGTAATTTTTTTGACCATAAATATTTGTGTGCAAGGGCGTAAGTAATAATGATTACGAAAAAAATAATACCTAAACCTTCGTATATAGAGAGGCTCATACAATTCCTCCTTTATGTATAGAGTTGGAAATAGAAAAAACTTTATGTTATTCATCTATAAAGATTTAATTATTTTCAGATTGTACAATATCACAAAATATAGGTTTAGAGTATAAAATTTACATTTTCTTATTATAAGCTTAAAAAATTAGAAGAAATAATAGTTGTATTTTTGATTCATAAGAAAAATGCCACTTCAAAAGAGAAGTGGCATTTCTTATATTTCCTCTAAGCTATTAACTGGAACAGTTAATTCGCGTCCTGGGTTTTTTACTTCATATATGCGGGCGGTTTCATTGCTTTCATCGACGTGTTGAATCATAACAGGCATGCCTTGAAAACTGACATTGGCTTGTTCCGCTGACACAGAAAGCTCTATTGCACGTTGTATATTCATTTATATTCCTCCCATCATTATTATCTTTGCTAAAAAAGAGGAATAATATACCATTTAGAGATATTCTTAAAGTTTTTGTATTATTTGTAATGTTTCTTTAATAAATGAAGAAAAGATGGAATTAGGATAACCATCCATCGTTTGAACTGCTTCTTTTGCTTCTTTCAGAGCAGCCGTTTTATCTTGAAGTTCTATATGACACAGGGCACGATATGATCCAGCTGTTAATAACCATGACTGATCAAGTGGATGACTCATATAATCTGGAATGTTAGCACGTTTTAATGTTTCCAAAGCTTCCTCGTAACGTTTTAAACCATACAGAGATTTTCCTTTTTCAAGATAATACAATCCATCGTCTTGAAAAATCGGTACATCTTTTAGTTTTTCTCGGAATTGTTCTAAATGTTCTAATGCAATTGTATATTCATTCGTAACGGTATTGTAGTAATAAGCTTTTAATATATCTATATTTGCAGCGGATAAAGTATCTTCTGTAAAAATGGCAAATTGCTCCGATTTTTTTATGTAATATAAATATCGTTCTTTATCGGTTGTAATGATTTTTTGATAAGATAAAATACGGTAAAATTCATCTGTTTTATAATACACTTGATGTTTTTTTGAAAATGCAAGTGCATCTAAAATGATTTTTTCACATTTTTCATAATTACCATATGCGAGTAAAATAATTGCTTCTTTTAAATATAATTGTATATGTGTAATAAGATCCATTTCTAAATTCTTCGTTTTATATTCATCGCGAATTCTGCTAATCAACTGTAAACATTCTTTATATTTTTTCCGTTTGTAGAGCATATAGTAAAACAGTAGTTTCGTTTCAGTACTTTCACGATACAAAGTATATTTTTCAAATATAGAAACAGCTGTTTCAACGTAATATTCAATATTGTAATCGTTCATAATGGCCGCTCCAGTTATGAACTGTTTATATAAACGTGCTGTGTTTAAAGTAAGGGGTAGTTCTTTTTGAACGATAGGTAGTAAAGTTTCATATACTTCATCGCATTTATTTGCTTTTATTAATGGCTCCATTTTTTGAATGAGTGCTACAATTTCTACATCATCTTCTTCTAATAAAAAACTCGTTTCACATCCAAGTTTTTCAGCAATATATTGTAATGTTTTCATGGAAGGCGTAGCTTTTCCATTTTCAATTTGACTAAGCATACTTTTTGTTAGTACTGAACCTGCTAAATCAGTTTGAGTAAGCTTTTTTTCTTTTCGTAACGTTTTAATTTTTGCACCGAGAGTAGCCATTATATGCTCCTTTATAATTTTGAAGTTAAATACAATTAAACTTTTTGTTGTAAAAATTGGAAAGTTAATTATATAATAAGTTTAACACAATTTAACTTTTAAGGGGAGAGTGTCATAATGGGGGATGTAAATATAGGTCAAAATGATTGGAAAATGAAGATTGCAACGAGAAATATTATTTTAATGATGATTGGAAAAATGACGTCCTTGTTAGGAGCGGGTATTTATACGTTTGCAATGGGATTATACGTATTAAAGACTACTGGTTCAGGGATGGGGTTTGCAATTACGCTCGTTTGCGGATCACTTCCAAGGATGATCTGTGGTCCAATTGCTGGTGCTGTAGCAGACCGTGTGAATCGAAAATGGCTTGTCATTGGTACTGATTTATTAAGTAGTTTAACGATGCTTAGTATGTTTATTCTTGCTACTATATTTGGACCATCACTTCTTTTTATTTATATTTCAGCAGCATTATTATCAATTTGTGCAAGTTTTTATTCCGTTGCATTAACTTCGTCTATTCCGAGTTTAGTAGATGAAGGACGTATTCAAAAAGCGAGTGCTTTAAATCAAACGGCGGCTTCTTTATCAAATATTTTAGGGCCGATTATTGGCGGAGTTGTATATGGTTTCTTTTCAATTAAATCGTTTTTCCTATTAAATAGTATTACGTTCTTTTTAGCAGTTATTTTGCAATTATTTATCGTATTTGATTTATATAAAAAAGAAGTGGTTGAGAGTACAGAGCATTTCTTGACGAGTATAAAAGAAGGTTTTTTATATGTAAAAAGACAACGTGAAATATATGGTTTAATGAAAATAGCATTGTGGGTAAACTTTTTTGCGTGTGGTCTAACAGTTGCACTTCCATACATTATCGTCCATACATTGCATTTATCTTCAAAGCAACTCGGTACTGTAGAGGGAATGTTAGCAGTCGGGATGCTAATGGGAGCGATTGCTTTATCAGTGCGTAAAGAAGTGAATAATCCGTTTCGTTCTATTTATACTGGACTGTTTTTGTTTGCAGGTTTAAGTTTATGTACAGTCTTTCCGTTGTTAGTTATCATTCCAAAATTAGCAAGTTTTATTTACTATATTGCTTTTATGATGTTAACTGGTATAGCAATTATGATTGTAAACATTCCAATGCAAGTACATATGCAAAAAACGACAGACCCGAGCTACCTAGGGCGTGTGTTTGGCCTACTTGAAACAATTGCGACTGCAATCGCACCACTTGGTATGATTGTATATGGACTACTATTAGATATGTTGCCGACTAGCATTGTTATGATGACAATAGGCGGAGGTTTATTGTTAGTTGTATTAGTTGGAGTAAAGCAACATATGGCGAAAAAACAAGTAGATGTGTCCGCTTAAAAATAAGAAAATAATAAAAATTTGACTTATTATTATAAAAATGACTAAATTGGTATTTTAGTTTTTGAAACTCTTTTTCATGTATGTTAAAGTAAAGTGAGCTTGCAAAGAAAAGGAGACAACAGCATGAAAAAATTAAGTTTTGTTATGCTTTTTCTATTAATCGTAATGGCTGGATGTAGCAATTATGACACATATATTGAAACAGGTATGCAATCATTGAAAGATGAAAAGTATAGTGATGCAACAATGTGGTTCGAAAAAGCAGAAAAAGAGAAATCAGGAAATGAAGCGAAATCATATAAAGAAGTTGCTGAGAAAATGGATCACGGGGCAACAGCATTAAAAGACGGTAAGTATTTAGAAGCGAAAGACATTGCAAATGAAGTGTTACAAAAGAAAAAAGATGATGCACTTGAAAAAGCTGTAACATCAAATGCAGAGAATATGCTTCAAAAAGCAAAAGATGTAGAAGAGAAAGTGAATGAAAGAGTAGCAAAGCGTAGAAAGGTAGAAGAAGAAGGAATCGATAAAATTATTAAAGCTGTCGATAGTATAGATGAAGTGAAAGAAAAAGAGAAGAAAGTATCAGAAGCATTAGATAAGGCTGAAGAGGCGCAAGCAAAAATTGAGGCAAAGAAAAATAAATAGATTTATAGTGTAAAAGGCTGTCGTGCATAACGACAGCCTTTTAATTTTTTGTTGCAAATGAATGGATGCTCTGTAGTAAAAAAGAAATGATTTTAGAATTCCATCTGTCCTCATGATGAATCGTATAAATATTACGCTGAAATTCAAATTCTGGGATTGGTATATAGCATAGCTCATTTCGTTGTATTTCTTGCTCAATAGCAAGTTTAGAAATAAAGGCAATTCCATTACCATATTTTAAAATTTGTTTCATCGTTTCTAATGAGTCTAATTCAATTTCTGATTGGAATGTAATGTTATGAACTGACATCCATTTTGTAAGTAAATCTCTCGTTGTAGATGGATTACGATGCAATAGTATGCGTTCCTTTTCGATATTTTGTAACGATACATTTTCTTTCTTTGAAAAATGATGTTCTTTGGAAAAGGCAAGAACAAGTGTATCAGGTATTATATTCGTTTGTTTTAAAAGTGGTTCATCAAATGGAGCAGCGGAAATTATCCCAAGATCGATTTCGTGATTTTGTAGCATCATTCGAATTTCAGGGGCTGTTTTAACTAGTAGCGTTATTTTTATATTGGGAAATTCACATTGAAATTCATGAACGACTTCTGGCAAAAGATAAGTCGCTGGTACATAACTAGCGCCGATTGTTATAGCACCTTTATGAAAATCTTTAAACTCTTGCGTGACACGTCTAGCTTCTTTCATAAGTGCATCTATTTTAGAAGCATAATGATGCAAAGCCTCACCAGCTTCTGTTAAGAAATACCTTCCAGAACGTAATTCGAATAAAGACACACCGAGTTCTTCTTCTAAGCTTTTTATATGAAATGTAATAGTTGGTTGTTTAACGCCAAGTTTTTCTGCAACGATTGTAAGCTTTTTGTATTTCTTAATAAGTACTACAATTTCTAATTTTAAGAGATTCATTATGAATTGCCGCCTTTTTTATTTTAACTATAGAAAAAATCTATAGAAATAAATAGTTTATTAGAAGTTTTTTAATTTAATCTTTACAGTACATTAACATTCAGTATAAATCTTCCATATAGAATGAAAGCAGGTTAAGAATGAGGGGAGAGAGGTGAAGCAATGGATATTACAATTAGTGGATTAGAAAAGACATTTGGAAAAACACAGGCGTTAAAGCCGTTGCAGATTGTAATGAAACAAGGGGAATTCACTACACTTTTAGGGCCTTCGGGGTGTGGGAAAACGACTTTACTTAGAATGATAGCAGGGCTTGAAGAACCGGATAAGGGAGAAATATATTTTGGAGACCAGTGCATGTATTCTGCTACAAAAAAGATAAAGACATCTCCTCATGAACGGAATATCGGTATGGTATTTCAAGATTTTGCTTTATGGCCGCACATGACTGTTTTTGAAAATGTTGCATTTGGTTTAAGGGCTACAAAGCAAACGAATCATTTACGAGAAAAAGTAGAAGATGCGATAAAGCGAGTTCGCTTGCAAGGTATGGAGAAAAGGTATCCACACGAACTTTCTGGTGGACAGCAACAACGTGTCGCATTCGCTAGAGCAATTGTAACAAAACCTCATTTTATTTTGTTTGATGAACCACTAAGTGCACTCGATGCAATTTTGCGAGAAGAAATGAGAATAGAGCTTATGGATATCGTTCATTCCATTGGTTTAACTGCACTGTATGTCACTCACGACCAAACAGAAGCAATGTCAATGTCAGACCAAATTATTGTCATGAAACAAGGAGAAGTATTACAAAAAGGAACACCGGAAGATATTTATGTGAAACCGTCTCATGAATTTGTTGCCAAATTTGTTGGTAAGGCGAATTGGCTTGTAGAGGGTAAAAAAATGGTTCGTCCAGAGCATGTAAGCTGGACGAAAAATGAAGTGTGCGAAATGTATACAGGTGAAATTAAGCACGTTACATATGTAGGGGAACGTTATGAAGTGAAAATAAATATGGGGAATTTAGGCATCTGGACAGCCTATAACAATAGTAAGCTAAGCATCGGGAAACCAGTATCGTTATATGTACCAAAAAAATGTATTCATCATATAGGGGGAGAATCGTATGAAGAAATTCAGTTCGCTTAAGTCTTTATTTGTATGTACTTTACTATTTTCTACTGTAGTAACAGGTTGTAGTTCAAAGACAGGTAATGCAGATGCAAAAAGTACAAATACGAATGAAAAGAAAATTGTTGTATATAGTGCAGGGCCAAAAGGGTTAGCAGAAAAAATTCAAAAAGACTTTGAAAAGAAAACTGGTATAAAGGTAGAAATGTTTCAAGGGACAACTGGTAAAATTTTAGCGAGAATGGAAGCTGAAAAGAAAAATCCAGTCGTTGACGTTGTCGTACTCGCTTCCTTACCAGCGATGGAAGGATTAAAGAAAGAGGGTCAAACGTTAGCTTATAAAGAGGCGAAACAAGCTGATAAGCTGCGTTCTGAATGGTCAGATGATAAAGGGCATTATTTCGGGTATAGTGCTTCAGCATTAGGGATTGTGTACAATACAAAAAATGTGAAGACAGCACCTGAAGATTGGAGCGATATAACGAAAGGAGAATGGAAAGGGAAAGCGAATCTTCCAGATCCAGCACTTTCAGGTTCAGCATTAGATTTTGTAACAGGATACGTGAAAAAGAATGGACAAGATGGATGGAATTTATTTGAGCAGCTTAAGAAAAATGAAGTTACAGTAGCAGGAGCAAATCAGGAAGCGTTAGATCCAGTTGTAACAGGTGCGAAAGATATGGTAATTGCGGGTGTTGATTATATGACGTACAGCGCAAAAGCAAAGGGGGAACCTGTTGATATCGTATATCCAAAAAGCGGAACAGTTATTAGCCCACGTGCAGCGGGGATTATGAAGGATAGTAAAAATGTTGAAGGTGCAAAAGAGTTTATTGATTATTTATTATCCGATGATGTACAAAAACAAGTTGCTAAAGCGTATTTATTGCCTGGTAGAACAGATATAAAAGCTGAAAATAGACCAAATGTAGAAGAGATTCCAGTATTAAATATTGATTGGAAAACAGTTGAGAAAGAGCAAGATGAAATAGGAAAACAATTTAAGAAAGTATTTCAATAAGATGGTGATTCCATGGTAAATCGATTCGTATCAGTAAGACAAGTTGGAATGACGGTAGCGTTATTACTTGTGGTGATGTTAATCGTCATTCCACTTTTTCTTATTTTATTTTCTAGTGTATATGAAAATAGCAGTTGGAATTTTTTAAAGCCTTTTGAAGTGATACAGAGTGGTGGATTAGCTGGGATTTTTCTAAATTCGATGCTTCTAGGTGTACTCGTTGTAATAGGAGCTACAATATTTGCATTTCCATTGGCGTTTATTATGAGCAAAACAGATGTAGGAAAGTATAGTAAGTTAGATATTGTTTTTATGATTCCATTTATGACACCGCCGTATATTGGATCGATGGGCTGGATTTTGTTCATGCAACCTAACGGCTATTTTGAACAATTTCTTCCGATGCTAAAGACGATTTCATCATCGTTTTTTAGTTTAGGAGGTATGGTCTTAATTATGAGCCTGCATTTATTCCCATTCCTTTATTTCATGCTGAAAAATACGTTACTTCAGATTGGGAGTAGTAAAGAAGAAGCTGCAGCAGTTCATGGCGGAAGTTTTTTCTATCGTTTAAGAAAAATAATATTGCCGTTATTAGTATCAAGTTATGTAATGGGTGCTTTACTCATTTTCGTAAAGACGATTGCTGAATTTGGAACACCGGCTACATTCGGACGTAGAATAGGATTTCACGTATTAACATCAGAAATTCATAAATTTATTTCGAGTTGGCCAATTGATTTTAGTAGTGCAACAGCATTATCTTCTTTATTACTTAGTGCTTGTATGCTCATTTGGTATATGCAAAATGTATTGAATCGAAAGTATTCATATGCAATGGTTAGTGGAAAAGGTGTGAAATCTAAAAGATATACTTTGTCTATATTTACGCGCGTTGTAGCATGGATGTATGTAATTGGTTTATTAATCGTATCAATTGGAATTCCATACTTTTCTATACTTATTGCTTCTTTGTCAAAATTAAGAGGCGGCGGATTACATGTAAATAACTTAACAACAAGCCATTATGAGGCATTGTTTACGATGGGATCTCCGGGATTAGAGGCTTTATGGAATAGTTTTCTTTTTTCGCTCGTAACAGCGATTATTGCGGTAATTATTGGAGTCTTTTTCGCACTTATGATTCGAAAGGGGAAAAAATCCTCTGAAAAGTGGCTTGATATGTGCGGTATGTTACCGAATATGGTACCAGGAATCGTTATGGTGGTAGGTCTTATTTTGTTTTGGAATTCACCATATATGCCCCTGTCAATTTACAATACACCAATCATGGTTATCGTAACGTATGTTGTTCTGTTTTTACCTTACACGGTGCAATATGTAAAATCATCACTTGGACAAATTGATGATTCTCTCATGCAGGCCGGAAGTATTTTTTCTGGAAATTATATTTATATTTTTAGAAAAATAATATTGCCCCTTATTATCCCGGGTATTCTTGCTGGATGGGCGATGACATTTACAATTTCGATAAGAGAGTTAGTAGCATCGCTTCTCGTATTACCTCCATCAGTAGAAACGTCAGCAACATTTATTTTTGCTCAATTTGAACAGGGTGAAGTATCTATAGGAATGGCGATGGCCGTTGTTTCTGTTGGACTTACAACAATATGCTTATTACTGCTGCAACATATGGAGCAAAAACGAAAAGGGGTAGCATGATGAGAGTGGAAGTATGGGGAGGAGCAGGAGAATACGGTCGCTCCTGCTATTTTGTAAAAAATAAAGAGGCGAAAATAGTATTTGATTGTGGTATTAATCGATCATATGAGAATAGTTATCCAAAAATAGAGAGAGAAGCTGTTCCGTTTTTAGATGCGGTATTTTTATCACATATTCATGAAGATCATACGATGGGTTTACCTTTATTAGCGAAGTATGGATATAAGAAAAAAATTTGGACGACTCGTTATACGAAGGAGCAACTGCCGTTATATTATGAAAAATGGAGAAACTATAATGTGATGAAAGGATGGAATTTACCTTATATCGACCAAAATATAAAAGATTTAAATTATGTATGTATTGATGAGATTAGTAATCCAAATGAATGGATACAAATTACTCCTACATTGCGGTTTCAATGGGGATATAGTGGGCATGTATTAGGAGCTGTTTGGTTTTTAGTTGATATGTGTAATACATACGTATTTTATTCAGGCGACTATTCAGCAGAGTCTAATATACTACGAGCTAATTTACCTGAGAAATTGGGCCACAATATAAAAGTCGCAATTGTAGATGCCGCTTATCACACAGATGATGTTTCGCAAAATGAACGTGTCAACGAACTATGTGCAGAAATTGAACGAGTTGTGCAAAATAAAGGAATAGCATTACTACCATTGCCCGCGCTTGGTAGGGCACAAGATATCGTATTGTATTTATATGAAAGGTATAAAGAGTTTCCAATTATAGTAGATAAAGAAATTTTGGCTGGATTTGAAGAGATGTTCGTATACAAAGATTGGATAAAAAATAATGAAGAACTTAAATGGGTTATGAAGAGTCTAAAAAGAAACATAATAGTTATGGATAATGACATTTGTATGCAAAATAGTTACGGAATAGTTGTAATGAGTGATGCGAATATGCAAACGAAACGAGCACAGTTATACTATGAACAGCTTCGGAATGAAAAACGGAATTCCGTTATTTTTACTGGGCATATTGCTAAAGGGAGTTTTGCAGAAAGAGTTATGAAAGAACATGTAAGGAGTACATGTAGGGTGAATCGAGTTTCGTATAAAGTTCACCAAAGTATAAGAGACGTTAAAAAGATGTTAAATACATTATTACCGGAACATACGGTGCTAGTGCACGCTTTGAAAGAGGATACGGATCGATTACAACAAAAGCTAAGTACAGCAGGATATGAAAATGTATATTCACTTGCAATGGAACGTATAGAAGTCAGTTAAAATGTAAAGGGGATAGGTATATGAAAAAAGTATTTGTATTCGTAAGTATTTTCTTTTGTTGTTTTCTTTATAACGTTAAGGAAGGGTTTGCTGCTAGTCCAATGAAACCTAGTTTTGAAGTAAAGTTATTATTGAAGCCAGAACAAGTATTAGGTTATAACAAAGAGATGAAGCAAGAGGTGCTAGAACATTTCCAGGTTGGTACAAAATATGAAAGAATACAAGTGCAATTTTTAGATACTGCGAATAAAAGTTTAAGTGATGAAGGTTGGTTTGCTAGAATTCGAAAAAAAGAACTTAGTAAAGATTTTGAACTAACATATAAAAAAAGATACCCTATTCAAAATGGTGTAATTCAAGATGCACTAGAAGTAGCTAAAAAAGAAGGATTCGATAGTAATACGGATAGTTATGAGGCGGAAATAGATTGGGGATTTGAGAAGAAAACATTAAGCATTTCAAATAAGAAAAGCTACAGTGCTAAAGGATATGGGGTACTTGATTTACCAAATGAACAAGCTGCTCAAAACATGTTAATAGAAAAGTTACCAGGGAAAATGAACAAATGGTTGTATACAAATTGGGGAGAAGAGATGTTAAAGAATTCCCGTATTTATGGTCCTGTATTAATGAAACGATATACAGGAGAGTTTGAAAACATAAAAGCAAATATTGAAATTTGGCCATTAAGTAATACCGGAAAATTAGAAGATGACTTCGTAATAGAAGTGTCATTTAAAACAAATGAAGAAAGTATTGCGACAAAACAAAGGGAATTATTAATGGGGAGTTTAGAGAAAAAAGACTGGTTGTTACCGAAAGATAGTTTAAAGACAGAGCTTATTTTTCAGTAAATGAGAAAAAAGGAATCCATATTTCGTGGATTCCTTTTTATATATGAGTATTAAGCTAAATCATGTACAGAGATAATAAAGTTGTTTAATTTACAATAAAGTCATTTAAAAAATAATATAGTTGTTTAAAAATCCTTCTTCTACTAACGAGGCAGGTTAGTGGAAGAAATAGCAAGTGGGTTTAACTAGGAGAAGTGTCGATGACATTAAAGAAGACACCGAGGTGTCTTCTGTTTTTTAAATTAAAAATATCGATAAATTAGGATTTATTTACTTAACATTATACTTATTTTCGGACCGAGGCATCTAATCGGTGAGTATATACAAACCAAGTAATGCTTGCTGTTAATAATGTTGACGAAATTAAAGCTGTAAGAACACTATATGTTTGCCAAATAAGTATCGTTGACCAATCGAGGGCAAAAAACATTATACACTGGGCAATCGTAGCGATTAGGAAAATAATTGTTACGATTGTTCTCTTTTTTGTCATTGGCTGCTGCTCATTCGTTTTCCTTTTTCTTAATCCTAAGAAAAATAACAGAACGGCTAATAGGCAAAGAATAATTGTGGTAGACGACAAAATGATGTCCAAAAGCTGTGTGCCGCTTATCTCATATGACTGAGTTAGATTGCCGTTTAATATATTTTTAACTTTTAGTACCAGGTTTATATTGGTATTTGCGCCGTTGCTCAGTAAGCAGATGGCTGTTCTTTCATTTGGCAGTATGGCTACTTTGGTACTAAAATTTGGATTACCCCCAGTGTGTTCTATAAACGTTTGTTCGGCGTTTACCGACCAACCTGCCGCATAATACATATCATTGACAGCCGAAACAGACATATCACCCCTATGTGATTTTTCGATAGCCCTGTGAAATATTTCGGGTATGTCCTGCACAATACCCATCTGTATGCCCATCCAACGCGCCATATCTTTTGTATTAGAAATGATATAGCCGGCAGGTTTATTCCCAGCATAATCCGGAGCGTTAAATGGAGTTGTTATAAAAAAGGAAGAACGGTAGCCCTGTGCTAACTGTCCAGTGGCTTGAGCATCTTCTTTATAAACATACGTCTGGTGAAGACCTAAGGGTATAAATACCTGCTCCTTCATAAAGTCTTCATAGCTTTGTCGTGATACAATCTCAATAACCAAACCCAATACGTCATAATTAACGGTTCCATAGTTATATTGTTCACCGGGAGAGAACGCCAATTCTGCATCTACCAGCGTTTCCACGGTCTTTTGCAACATATCAGGCGTATTACCTTGTGGAATATTTTGAAGATGTCTAATATTTGTTAGGCCGCTGGTATGGTGAAGAAAGTTATTTAGTGTAAGGTTTTGCATATCAACAGGTTTACCTTGATACTTTAACGTAAACCAAGGTAAATATTTTTGGATAGGGTCAGTCATTGATAGCAGCCCTTGCTCTTCCAATAGCAAAATCCCCATACCAGTAAAAGCTTTACTCACCGAGGCCAACTCATAGAGTGTATTTTCACTTGCAGACAGTCCCTTTTCAAGATCTGCATACCCAGAAGAAAAGTAGAACACTTCACCATCAGCAAGTATTGAGAGTGACATTCCAGGCACACCTGACGTACGACAGGCATCATCTAGCAATGCTTGTATTGCCACAGATTTCGAATCTGACAACGCATAACTTTGTGTTGCGAATCCTGAGAATAATATAAATATCGTTAATACAAAAACAATAGTCTTTTTCATACACTCTCCTTTCTGAAGAATTATAAGGGTATAAATAACTTATTTTTATAACTATAAACTAAATTCTGATTTATATTTCTATTTATCTATATAATATCAAATAATTGTGAAGAGTTACACTTAAACTAACGGGGGCGTTAGTTTAATAAGAAGTAAACAACTTTATTATTCATTTTTTAAGCATTACATAAGCAGATGGATATAATTTGAAACAACTTTAAAGAGCCTTGCTGCATATAGAATGTAGTAAGGCTCTTATCTTTTTTAGTCAAAATTCAATAACTTTATTATCACTATACAAATCAGCTGATACGAACATATCACTGTTTTGAAGATTTTTAGAGCGTAAACTATAAGCAACTACCTTCTTTTTATATTGTTTTACAACATCAACATGCTCTTCATGACTGTAAATATAAAATGTGAAATCTTTTTTACCACGTTTTGCATTGATAATTAAAGGAGTGCCTTCATTATGGGGTGGTGCATAATAGCGATCTAAAAATAAACCTTCGTTAAAATCATGAATAATTTTTGATTTCTTTTCGCCTTCTACGTTATTTCCGTGAATTGTAATAGTCACATTCTCTTCGTCAAGTTGTGGATGTGTTTCGTACTTGCTAATAATGGATTCAATAACAGTGTTAGGAAGGCTAGAAACGATAATTTTAAATGCTCCAAATACAACTAACATCACAATAAACCAAGTCGTCATAGTATATCATCCCCTTTATTCTATTTAATAATATAACTCATATGGTAATAGTACATATGGTGAAGTTTTGTATAATTTGTGAAAAATATGCCATTTTTACGAACGAAATGTTAGAAAAATCAATTTTGTTACAAAAAGTTGAAATTGAAGTATTTTAAAAGAAAAAGGTTTATAATAAAAATATAACTAATAACCACATTACTAATTATAAGGAAGTGTAACTATGAGTACTGTAGCAATCGTATATGGTATTATTCTTTCCACAATTATTGTTTTGTTTTTCGTTGGGGTCTCACGTTATATTCATAAATGGAAAGAAGGCGTTGCGAAATTAAATCACATTGAAGAAGAACTTAGTGATTTAATGTTACATCATGGTAAGTAAAATTTTTCAACTAAACAATGTGAATAATATCACAAAACATGCTCTCATCATGAAAGCATGTTTTTTTGTTGTTTAAGAAAAGAAGTGTTTTTTTGTATAAATAATCTAATTATTACTTAAAAAGGGAAATTTATTTAGTATAATATATAATATGTTTATTTTAGGGGGAGTATCATGAGGGGATTAAAAGTTGTTGGAATTATAGCTGGAATTACTATAGTAGGCTGTATAGCTTTCTTTTCAGTGAAGGAATATGTCAATTCCAAAGAAGACTCTAATTATGTGCTAAATTACATAAAAGAACATAAGGATGATAAAACAACTTCTTTAATTGTTAAAAGAAATGGTGAAACATTGACATCAATAAATGAAAAAGAAAAACTACCGCTAGCAAGTATGTCGAAAATCGTTATAGCAATTGAATATGCTAAGCAAGTAGCTGAAGGGAAAATAAGAAAAGACGAGCAAATTTCATTGAAAGAATTAGAAAAATACTATGTGAAAAATACTGATGGTGGTGCACACCCTGCATGGCTAGATGATGTAAAAGTTAAAGAGTTAGTGAAGGGTGGTCAAACTTCTTTAGAAGAAGTAGTGAAAGGAATGATCCATTATAGTTCGAATGCGAATACATCATATTTATTGGACAAGCTTGGAGCAGCGCGGATAAATGAAAGTTTGAAAGAGTTAGGCTTAAATAGTCACGATGAATTTTATCCAACGTATACAGGGGCATTATATATGAGGGGCTATGTTGAAAAAGAACTGCATATTCCTCAAAATAAAGCATTGGACAAGCTACGTAATATGTCTAATGATGAATATGTTAAGCATGTATGGCAAATACATGAATGGATGAAAGACGAGAAAGAATGGACAAAACGCGAGATATCGTTAAAAGCCGATATGGACTTTCAACGTATTTGGTCAGATCGGTTTATAGGTGCAAATGCGAAGGATTACATGAGTTTACTGGAAAAGATAAATAGCAGAAATTATTTTACACCACAAATGCAAGGTGAGATTGAGAATATATTTAAAGGAACCGTAGGAGAGGGTATGTTCGAATTTGCTGGACAGAAAGGTGGTTCTACGGCATTTGTATTAACAAATAGTTTCTATGGTACTGATAAAAAAGGGAATAAGATTGAGATTGTCTTTATGATGAACAATTTGAGTGAAAAAGCATTTGAAAAACTTCTAAGTAATATGGATTACTTTATTCGAGATATTGCCATAAGTGAGGAATTCAGAAATAAATTATAATGAAATAATTTTATTATGTAAACAAAAGAGCGCTTATGCAAAGTGCTCTTTTTTAATACAGGATTTTCCAATCTTGTTATTGAATATAAATTGAAAATAAGAAAGAAGGTTGAAAAATGACAACAATCTATTTCGTTCGCCATGCCCATTCTACCTATACAAAAGAAGAACGGGAGCGACCTTTATCTGAAAAAGGGTACTTAGATGCAGAGAATGTAACACGCTTATTAAAAGATAAACATATTGAGGTTGTGATTTCTAGCCCGTATAAAAGAGCAATCCAAACTGTACAAGGAATTGCGCATACATATAAATTATCAATACAAACAGAAGAAGATTTGCGTGAAAGATTATTGAGCACAGAGCCGGTATCAAATTTTAATGATGCTATGCAGAATGTGTGGGAAGATTGGAGTTTTGCATACGAAGGCGGAGAATCGAATGATGTCGCACAAAGGCGCGCTGTAATATGTATGCAAAATATATTAAAACAATATGAAGGTAAGAATATTGTAATAGGTACGCATGGAAATATTATGGTATTACTCATGAATTATTTTAATTCGAAATATGACTTTGAGTTTTGGAAAACACTTCATATGCCTGATGTGTATCAATTAAATTTTGATAAAAATCGTTTCATTTCTGCTGAAAGAATAGAGAAAACAGGTCATCGGTTAAATATTTTGTAAAAGTTTATCAAAAAAAGAGGAAAGAGAGAAGTTATTGTAGAAGTATGACTTTGTAACATAAAAAATATATGTTAAAGGAGGCTGTTTACATGTTTGAGAAAGAGAAAGAAGGGCTTATTGAAGTTCAAAACGTATATGAAATTGCACCAGAAGATGGAACAATTATTGGTATGGCAACGGAAGAAGAAATGGAAATTGCTGCTGAACTAGAGTTACAGTACTATGCCCATTCTCGTTTGTTAGAAGCAAATATTCAGTTAGACGGTTCCTCCTACAAAGAGTTACTTCAGGAGTTCCAGGAGTACGAAAGAAAATCAATGAGCTTTTGGCGAGCGATACATAAACGTTTAGCTGTGCCATGGGCGTGGGTACTACGTATTGATGTTGCGAATGGCCCTATATATGTAAGTAATGGAAGTTCATATTACGAAGAAATCGATGATGAAGAAGATTATGAATAGATAAGTAAGGAAGCAGCTTTAGTTGCTTCCTTTTTTTATTTGTAAGAAATGAATTGCCTCAATAATAATATCTGGTCGATCATTTTCTATACCGTGACTAGCATGTTCGGCAAGAATATATTGGTTGTTAGTTGAGAGGTGTAATTGTTCGTGAATTAGTTCTTGCCACATTGCTTCAAGTTGTGTTGCTTCCTCTTTTGGCATGCCGCCATTAGTCAATTGAGTAATAGAATATTGAGGATCTCTACCGATAACGATTAATGGTATTTCTAATGTTTTACATAGCTCTTTTAGTGAGAGAGCACAGTTTTTCCACTCCGATAGTTCAGAAGCTGTCGCTTTATATAATGAAGGCGAGGTAGAGAATTCAATTTGCTGTTTTGATTGATCGGTGAGAATAGGTTTTAGTTCATTATAAAGTGTGTCTACATCCATTTTGGAATATATATTATATTTTTGAAACCAAACATCATCAGAATCAGTTTGATCAGAAATTGGTAAATGAAGTTCATCTAAACGGTGTAAGTTCATCGAAGTAGAATCAACTAAAATAAGTGCTTGCAGCTTATCTTCATGTAACATCGCAAAATGTTGTGCACATAATCCTCCATAGGAATGACCGATTAGAATAAGTGGCTCTTGAATAGCTAGTTTGTTTATTAACATATATAGCTCTTTTGTAACTTGCCTTATTGTACGCGGCTGATTGCCTAAATCACTTTTTCCGTAACCTGGGCGATGGTATGAAACGACTGTAAAGTGCTCTGAAAGCTTTTCTATAATAGGAAACCAATCATAAAATGAGCAACTCATTCCGGTTTGAATGACTACAGTTTGTTTACCACTTCCTTTTATATGTACTTCTATATTTCGCCCCATTATTTCTACAAATTTATGAATGTTAATTCCTCCTAAGCTTGAAATAATTTTTGAAAAGCAAAAACGATACACCAAACACCTATACCGAGTAAGACAGAGGTACTAAGTGTAAATGAATTTTTCAAACCAATATAGACGATAAATAATAGTAGTGCTGATGCGGGGAATCCATATAATACCCCTAAAGCAAATTGACTCAATTCTTGTTTATTTCCGCCTTCGAATGAAATCCAAAATAGACTAAGTAAACTCACGAGAGGAAGGGCAGCAATAAAGCCACCTATCGTACTGTAGTGTTTAGCGACTTCAGTGATAACGCCGATAATAAGTGCCGAAACGATTACTTTAACGAGGAAATGCATATTTTGCCTCCTTCGCTAATAACGAAAATGCTTTTTCAATTAATTGTTGTTCTTCTTTTGATAACTGTGATTCTAATATTTTTATCTTTTCTTTATCTAGTAAAGTATGTTTTTCTAATACTTCAATTCCTTCAATTGTTAATGTAAGGTTTACCACTCTTTCATCTTTTTTATTTCTCTCTTTAACGATGAACCCCTTTTGAATAAGGCGCTTTATATGTTCAGATGCTGTGTTATGAGAAAGGCTAAGCTCAGTAGCGACTTTTCCAATTGTTATATCTTTCTCACGAGAAACGATTTGTAAAATACGAATTGCTTGGTGGGAAAGATTGTCCTCGTATTCGTATCGTAAGTGATAATAAATGCTCTCCCAATGTTGATTAATGTTGTTCATAATAATAAATCCCCTTTTTTATATCGTATAGTAAGATATATTCGTTGTTTTAGAAATAAAATCCTTTTATTTGGATAAAAAATGTTGAAAAAGTTTATTTTTATTGAAATATAAGGTAATCTATGTGTAAAGGTATACATTTAGCAAGAGAGAGGATGATAGTTGTGAATACATTCAAATGGATGAGTCATGAACAGATGTATGTAGATGAAATACATGTTGAAAAATGTGGTCCTCTTTCAGTCGGCGTATATGGGGGAAATCAAGAAAGTGATGCATATGAACGAGGAGATGCGGTACTTGCTTGGTGGGACCCTGAATTACAATTTGAATTTGTTATGATTTTTGATACACACCACAAAACAAAAAATATTGATTATATAATAGAAGCGATTTCAGAAAGAAAAGAGAAATTAAAAGAGTTATTTTCCTATCCAATACATTTAGCTTTTCATCATACACATATGTACTTATTAGCGTTATTTACAGATGAGTTATTTATTAAAAAGTGTGATCAAGATGATGAGGAACTCGCTTGCTTAATTTGTTTACGAAAAGGCGAATTTTTATATTGGTTATCAGTTGGTGATTGTTTCGCGTATTTATTCCATTCTGAGAAAACGAAAAATGGAAAAGGACGATTAAATAAACGGAAAAATTACGAATATATTGGCAGGAAAAATATTTTTGCAGCAAATACACCTTGCTTTACGTCAGGTGTAAGAGGATTAGAAAAAGGAATGAATCACATTGTAATGGCAACGGACGGTATTTTAGAGTGTGACAAACGAAGGTTTGATGATGATCAATCTTTAGTAGAAATATTACACGACGGAAATAGCTTGCAGATTGAGCCCGTATTAACAAATGTACTGCAGTGGAAAGGTAGAGACTGTGCCACGATTATTGGATGGTCTATTGATACTGATAATAAACAATGTGCTAATTAATATAAAAGGAGTTCAAGGTTTTTATCCTTGAACTCCTTTTTGTTAAGCAATATGGATGTGATATGTTTTCAACCATTCATTTACTTGTAGCATATACTCCATGGCACTTCTTGCTTCAAAATTGTTAATCACTTTATTACTTTGATCAGCAATTGAAAGTAAGATGGAATGGTTAATAAGTGAGAAAATAGGATTGTTTTTATTGTTACACATATCAAGTGTTAAATTACGGATTGTTTGTAAGTAGTGTGGATCTTGTGAAGTTGGATAAGCGCTTTTTCTTCTATTGCGTACATCGTCAGGTAAAGCTGGTTGTAGTGCTCTACGTAAAATGCCTTTTTCAATATTATCAATACTTTTTATGTTGAAAGGAACATTCCATAAATATTCAACTAATCTATAATCGCAAAACGGTACACGAACTTCAAATCCAACAGCCATACTCATACGATCTTTACGGTCAAGTAAGAAAGGAAGGAATCTTGTTAAAAATAAATAAAACATTTGACGTTGTTTCGCGGATTTTTTACTTTCGCCTTCAAGAGTAGGTACTTCAAGTATCGCTTCTTGGAATCGTGTATCAATATAGTCTTCTAGATTACATTGGTTACTTACTTCATTTAGTAGAAGAGGAGATGTATTTTTCCAATTTGTTAGCCAAGGAAACTTATCTACATATAGTAGTTCTTCTTGATGAAACCAAGGATATCCACCGAATACTTCATCAGCCGATTCGCCGGATAAAGCTACGGTCGCATCTTTTTTCATTTCGCAAAATAGTAAATATAGTGAAGTTTCCATTTCACCAGCACTCGGTAAATCTTTTGCATGAAGGGGAACGAATAAGTGATTTGCTAATTCTTCAGCATTCACAATAATATCATGATGCGCTGTCCCGACATGTTCAGAAACGCGTTTTACCCAAGGAGCGTCTAAACCAGTGCGAGCAAATGTCAGTTCGAAATCTTTTGCGCTATTTACAAAGTCAACAGAATACGTATGAAGTGTTTTATTTTCAGCAGCAAATTCTTTACCCGCAAGTGCAGTAATACCGCTAGAGTCTAATCCGCCTGATAACATACAAACGAGAGGAACATCGGCAATTAATTGTCTTTTTACTGTATCTTGTAAAATAGATAAAATATGCGAAGATGTATCTTCTATAGAGTCTGTATGGAACTTACTTTCTAAATTCCAATACTTAGTAACTACTTTTTTATGACGTGTAAATGTTATAGAATGTCCAGCACGTACTTCTTGAATATGTTTAAAGACGCCACATCCTGGAGTGCGAAATAAGCCTAATCCAAATATTTCATTTATTCCATTCGCATCAATTTCAGCAGGGACAGATGGATGCGCTAATAATGCTTTAATTTCAGAGCCGAAAATAATACTGCCATTTCTTTCTGTAAAAAAGAGTGGTTTTACACCTAAATGATCTCGTGCTAAAAACAATTGTTGCTTCTGATCATCCCATAAGGCAAAAGCGAAAATTCCGTTTAAATGTCGTACGCAGTCTTCTTTCCATTCTAAATAAGCATGTAGTAATACTTCTGTATCTGAATGGGTTTCAAATGCATGCCCACATTTTTGAAGCTGCTCTCTCAGTTCACGGAAATTATAAATTTCTCCATTATAAGTAAGAGCATACGTATAATCACCAGCACGAAATGTCTTAGGCTGTGTCCCGCCTTCTGGATCAATTACAATTAAACGCCGGTGTGCAAAGGCCGCATGAGGTGAAAACCAAAATCCTTCAGCATCCGGACCACGATGCTCAATACTATTTGCCATCTTTTTTAAAATAACATGTTGATTTGAAAGGTCTTCCTTCCAATCTACCCAACCTGTAATTCCACACATACACATCTCATCTCCTAATTTTTAAAATAGATTAATGAAATAAAATGTACACTAAATTAAAGAGTGACTATATAAATAGTGTACTACATGAATTAAATTACAGACTTGAGAAAGTTTTCTTTGAATGCATAGTTATGTGAGAAAATGGCTAAGGGAAAGTATTCCATTACATACAAAAAATAAAAAAGATGAGAGAAAAAATTTTCTCAGACGTTATATAGGGTGTAAAAGCTTTTACAAAACAATAAGGGGAATCGCTACATGAAATCAAATGAGAAAAATTTTATAAAAAGATTACAGCGGCAAAAAGAAGACGCGTTAGAATTCGTTGTCGATACATACTTACCACTCATAAAGGGGATCACGCATAAAGTTCTACTTCCCATTCAAAATGATGGACTCATAGAGGAATGTATAAACGATATATTTCTTTCCATTTGGAATAACGCAAATAAATTCCATGGAGAGCCGAGTGATTTTAAAAAGTGGATTGCAGCGATTGCGAAGTTTAAAGCAATTGATTATTACCGGAAATCGACTAAAACAGTAGAAATCATTTCAGATGAGTTTCATATCAGTACAGAAAAATCAGCAGAAGACGAATTAATCGTTATGGAAGATAGGGAAGAATTATTGAAGCTCATTAATCAATTAGAACCGCTAGATCAAAAGGTGTTCATTATGAAATATTTACTTGGTATGAAGACAGAGGAAATAGGTGACAAGTTAGGATTAACTCGGGCAGCAATTGATAATCGAGTGTACCGGGGGAAAAAGAAACTACAACAAAATGCTACGAATATTAGTTTTGGAGGTAGTGCAATATGAAAGACATTTATGAACTATTAAATGATATTGATATAGATGAAAAAGAACTAGAAGAAATTGAGGCTTCTGAAATTGAAAAGGAAAAAGTAAAACGAAATGTAAAACAATCGATACGTACGAAGAAAAAGATGAAAAGTTGGAAAAAAGGTGTCGCTGCTGCATCAATTTTAGTAGGGTTATCGGTTGCAACTCTTGGTATCGGTTTTCCTACATATGCCGGGGGATTGCCAATTGTAGGTGACATATTCCGATTTTTAGATAATGGTAGAACGGGGTTATATGAAAATTATAAGGAATTTTCGACTGAGTTGAATATGACAAAAGAGAGTAATGGGGTTAAGGTTACAATTAATGATGCTGTATTCGATGGTAGAACAATTACAATTACATATTCTATTGAGAGCGAAAAAGATTTAGGAGAGAAACCGTTCCCATTTGGAAGTCCGCAAGTTATGGGCTTTGATGGCGGAGGAGGTAGTTCGAACGTTACAAAAGTTGGAGAGGGAAAATATGTAGGTATGACTACGATGAGTGGTCATGGTAGTGAAAGGTTAGATGTCGCAAATGTTTGGTGGGATATAGAGGCAATTGAGTTGGATTATGAAGGTAATGTAATAAAGGGAAACTGGAATTTCGCACTTAGTTTAAAAGCAATGGATAGTAAGGAAGTAAAAGTTAATGGGGTTTCTGAAAATGAATTAATAAAAGTAAATATAGACAAAATGGAAGTAACCCCGATGTCATATATCGTTTTTTTCAATCAGGAAGAATCTAAGGCATTAAGAAGTATATGGGATAGTGCGGATGTTGAGTTAGAAATAAAAGATGATTTAGGAAATCATTATGCTGGTGAAGGAAATGGCGGAAGTAGTACAGTAGCGGAGCCACATAAAAGTAGTTGGAGTACTACATTCAAAAAATTAAACGAAAATGCAACAAAACTTATCGTTACACCTCGCGTACACTTGCGGGTTCATACACCTGAAAATCATGGTGGAGTGGAGTATGTGAATGGAAAAGAGAAGAAAATTGAAGTGCCGAAAAAAGAAGCGAAGAGTAAAGATATTGTTCTAGATGATATCGTAATTGATTTAAAGAAATAGAAGAGAGACTGCCTAAAAACATTAGGCAGTCTTTTTTTTCGCTAAAAACTAGTTACGAGTAAAGCATGTGGATGCTGCGTTTTATACTCATCTTTCCACGGAATGTTTAGTTGTTCCCACGATTCGCCGCTATCATTGGATTGAAACACGCCGTTGTTATTTAACGTGTAAAACGTATGTGGTTCTGCCTTGTTTGTCGCAAACATCGAAATGACTGTACCGATTGCGGATGGTAGTCCTTGTTGTACTTGCTGGAAAGGAGTATCTTTCGTTTTTCGATAAATATAAGATTCATAAGGAATATGGTGATGAGCGAGATCAGCACTCGGTGCAGCTGAAACGAGAATCGTATTGCAATCAGCGGGATCGATAGCCATGCTGTATAAATAATGATGTTCAAGTCCTTCACTGCATGAAATCCAGCTGTTTCCATTGTTATAACTTTCAAGATATGCACGATCAGGTCCGCCCATAAATCCGTCACCACATGATGCATAAAGGCGATTTGGTGCTTCAGGGTGCATAAGTAATTGATGAGCATCGATAGGGGCACCGAATTTTTTATCGATCCATGTATGCCCTTTATCATTACTTTGAATAACAGCACCAGCTTCGATTGAAACGTGTATTGTATTAGGGTTGTTTGGATCAACTGTAATCCAGCGTACGTGATGGGTAAAAGGTCTAGGCGGAAATGCCCACGTATAAGAAGATAATAATGATTTCATATTTTTAAGTTCAGTCCACGTTTCACCACCATTTTCAGAGCGGAATAAAGCGCTCGGTTCTGTGCCGACATAAACGACACCATATCCGTTAAATTGTTCATTTGAGCTTATTGTTATGGAAGTGATAGAGGAGTGCAAAATACCATCTTCTTTAGGAAAATCAAAGTAACGATAAGAATCTCCAATTGGTCTCCATGAATCCCCGCTATCGTCACTTAACCATAGACCTCGTCCAAATGTTCCGCAATATACACGATTTTTTTGAAATGGATCAAC
The DNA here is from genome assembly GCF_900108285.1 of Bacillus sp. ok061. Lineage (NCBI taxonomy): Bacteria > Bacillati > Bacillota > Bacilli > Caryophanales > Bacillaceae > Bacillus > Bacillus sp. ok061. Next base: position 121,499 of record NZ_FNUW01000014.1, read on the forward strand.
AGCGATACAGGTAGGTTGCATATTTTGTAAGTGGTAAGTCGTTTCATAGTCATCATATTGTTCTTTCACTACAACAAGTTCACGTTCCATACAGAGAAATAAACGTTTCATTTTAGTAACCTCCTTAAAAATTCTTTCATTAGTAAACAATATGAAAATAAAAAAGAAGTAGTCTTGTTTTATTTGAGAAAAAGGGATTGTTTAAAAAGAAGCGAAGTGTGTATACAGAGGAAGCGGGCGTTTACAATCAGTCAATTCGGGATAAAGATGGGGAGTTTGTTTCATACTAACATACAGATATTACACTTAAAGGAGCATTCGTATGGGACATTCACATGATCACGGTCATTCTAACAATAAAAAGGCGTTACTAATTGCTTTCGTACTAACAACAAGTTTTATGATTGCAGAAGTTGTTGGTGGATTTGTAACAAATAGCTTAGCACTACTATCTGACGCGGGGCATATGCTAAGTGATGCAGTATCTTTAGCTTTAAGTTTACTTGCGTTTAAACTCGGAGAAAAAACAGCAACAACTGCGAAAACATACGGGTATAAGCGAGTCGAAATGTTAGCAGCATTATGTAACGGTGTCGTTCTTATTGTCATTTCGGTATACATTTTTATTGAAGCAATCCGTCGTTTTAAAGAACCAGTTGAGATTGCTAGTAATGGGATGCTCATTATTGCAGTCCTTGGTCTGCTTATTAATATTTTATCAGCTTGGATATTAATGAGAGGCGGAGATGTGAAAGGTAATTTGAATTTAAGAAGTGCTTTCTTACACGTACTAGGCGATCTATTGGGTTCCGTCGGAGCGATTATTGCTGCGTTACTTATTAAATTTTTCGGATGGACGGCTGCAGATGCGATTGCTAGTATTCTTGTGTCTATTTTAGTCATTATTAGTGGATGGCGTGTAACACGTGATACGGTTCATATATTAATGGAAGGTGCACCACAGCACATAAATGTTAAAGAGGTAAAAAGTACGTTATTAAATATTCCGATTGTCAAAGAAGTTCATGATTTGCACATATGGTCTGTCACATCAGATTTTCAAGTATTAACATGTCATCTTATTATTAAAGGGAATGAAACGCAAAGTGTATTAAAAGAGGCTACGTATGTATTAAAGGAAAAATTTCATGTAGAACATGTCACCATTCAAGTAGAAATAGATGGTGAATTTCATCATGATGAGACAACTTGCAAAGTATGAAAGAAAAAGGATAAGAAAAAGTGTCATAACATTTTTCGCACGGCATACATATATATAATGTGGCCACAAATACTTTGCAAGGTAAATATTTCATGAAATTACTTTACTTATAAAGAGTCATCTTTTATAATCAAAAGTGGTAATTGATAAAGATTATCATTTTCAATGATCGTAGAAAGGAGTTTTTTAAAAGATGAGTAGTCAACTCCGTTTTGCTGTTGAAAATCGTAAGAGGCATTTAATTGATGAGTTAATTGGAGCAGGTGTGTTTAAGATTCGCGACCGACAATTATACGAGCTGTCTTTAGAGGAATTGGAAAAAGAGTACGAAGATATGGAAGATTATGCGAATATTCAGGCGTAGCTATATAGATTAGTAAAAGGAGAGCTGGTTACGATTTTGTGTAACCAGCTCTCTTTTTATTTCGTAGAAATTATTTTTTGTATTTCTTTCATGGGACGGATCCAGTTTTGGGTCATTATTTGTTCCATTTGTTTTTCGTCCTGCTTCTGTAATGCTTGAATGATAGAGTGATGTTCTTCAATAGATTGACTTGCTGGAACAAAGTTTTGGAAAAACAAATATTCAAGACGTAAAACGTGAAGTTGCATATTTTCTAGAAAGGGTTCAATATATTGGTTTTTAGCAATAGAAGAAATTGTATTGTGGAATTGTATATCTAATTCTAAAGCTTGTTTTGCGTTTTTTTTCTCTATAGAGTGCTGAAAATGATTATTTATTTCAGAAAGTAGTTGAATATCAGCGTCTGTAATGTTTTGAAGAGCTTGCTTTCCTATAATAGAGTGAAGACCAGCCATCGTTTCATAAATGATAGATACGTCGTCTAACTTAATAGAAGCAATTTTCGTTTTTTGCCCTGGTACCATTTCCACTAATCCAGAAAGCTCTAATATTTGAAGTGCTTCTCTTACAGGTGTTCTGCTTACTCCTAGTGCCTCAGCCAATTCCCCATCATTAATTTTTTCATTGGGCTTCAGTACACCTTCAATAATCCAATTTTGTAGTTGATTTAAAACGAGTGATTTTGCTGAAATTCTTCCTGGTTTTTTATAATTTTGAGGGACAGGCATAGTGAATTCAATCCTTTCATTGTATATTTTCCTTTTTTGTATAAACAAGCTTTAATTTTTGTTTCCCTTCATCTGGCTTTTGGCCTAAGATGAGCACCATTACAATGACACAAAAAGCGCCTAATAATTGAAAAGATTGAAATGGCACGTGCAATATAAGTACAGAAGAAATAATAGCTGCGAGTGGTTCTGTGCAACCAAATAATGTTGTTTCTTTCGGAGTCAGGTATCGTATGCTGTCTAAGTATAAATAAAAGGCAATAAGTGTCCCGAAAATGACGACAAATGTGATGAGCGGTAGGGTACTTAGTTTTACATATTTCATAGTTGATAATAAAATGAATTCGTTTGTAGAAATAAAGTGTACAATCGTTACACCAATACCCCCAATAATCATGCCCCATCCAACGATAACGGAAGAAGACCATTTTTCTAACAATTCCTTTGAATATAAACTATAAAAAGCGAGAGATAATCCAGATAAAATACCCCAAATAATAGCTGGTGTAGAAACAGCCAAGTTATGAACAGACCCGTTTGTTAGTAAGAGAAAAGTGCCTACTAATGAAAGGGTAATTGAAATGAAATCAATTTTTGATGGACGAACGTTCCATTTGAAAAGTAAGTATACAGTGATGAATATAGGAGCTAAATATTGCAATAATGTTGCGACGGCAGCATTTCCTTCTTTAATTGAAGCGAAATACGTATACTGTACAGCAAGCATACCGAATAGACCAAACAAAATCATTTTAATAGCATCAGATTTTTGTTTCCAAATGCCAAATATCTCTTTTTTTCTCGTTCCGAATGAGGAAATAATGAGCAAAATAATTCCAGATATAAGTAAACGGATCGTAACTAACCATTCGGTTGAAACATTGTCATATTGAAAAAGTTGTTGTGCAGCTGTACCAGACAAGCCCCATAAACAAGCACCGATTATGACCATTATAATTCCTTTTAATCGATTTGAATCCATATGATCTAAAATTCTCCTTTCTAAAAATACAAATTGAATACAATATGCAATATATCACAGAATGACTCGTTAATAAACTGAAATTTCTAATTTGTTTTTTTATGTGTAGTAAAATATTGTAGAGGAGGGGGAGTATATGTTAGCTGGATTTTTAGTTTGTTTATTTGTTGGAGATAAAAATAAATTAGCGAAGCTTTCAGGAGCATTTTCTTATATAGTTGGAGTTGCTACTATAATATTACCGCTTGGCTTAGAAAAAATAGGGGATGTAGTTGGTATCGTATATGCTATATTAATTGTTTTAGGTACAATTGTATTTATAATTAAAGCAAACCTATTAAATAAGATTGCTATAAAGTAAAAAGGCTTCATTCTACTGAAGCCTTTTATTAATTGTTATGAAGTATAAGTAAAAGCCGGTATAGGATCAATAAATGTATTCCAATCTTGTCTCATTTCTTTTTCTGTTAATAGACAATCATCTAATGATTGTTCAATTAAAGAACAGTTCATATCAATTCCGATAAATACGAGTTCGGTTATTCGATCTCCATATTGTTTATCCCAGTTTTTCAATACTTCTGGTTCTTCTGTAATCATTTGATTTCTTTCAGTTTCAGGTAATGCCGCTATCCACTCACCGGCTCCTTGAATTGTAATAGAGGAACCTGCTTGAGATAGAAGCCCTATCATATTATTACGAGATGCCAGCCAGAAGAATCCTTTCGCTCTTACAACATCTAAAGGCCATTTTTCTAGCCAATTCATAAGGCGCTCGGGATGGAAAGGATATTTGCGGCGGTAAACAAAGGAATTGATACCGTATTCTTCCGTTTCCGGTGTATGATGGTCACTATTTAATTCTTGTATCCAGCCGGCCGATTGACTGGCTTCTTCATAATTAAATAGATTTGTGTTTAAAATTTCTTGTAATGGTACTTTGCTAAACGAAGATTCAAGAACTTTTGCATTAGGATTTAATTTTTTTAGTAAATGATGAAGCTCTATCACATCTTCTTTTTCTAGCAAATCTATCTTATTAAGAATAATTACGTTTGCAAATTCAATTTGATCTATTAATAAATCAATAACTTCCCGGGTATCATTCTCATCGATTGCTTGTTTTCGGTCTAATAAACTTTCTCCATCTGCAAAATCATCCCAAAATCTATTTGCATCTACAACTGTAACCATCGTATCGAGGCGACAATTTTTCGTTAAATCAATGTTAAGAACTTCGTCTGTATAAGTAAACGTTTGAGCAACTGGAATAGGCTCACTTATACCAGAAGATTCAATAATAATATAGTCAATATCACCATTTTCAACAAGACGATTCACTTCTATCATTAAATCTTCTCGTAGTGTACAACAAATACAGCCATTTTGAATTTCTACTAGTTTTTCCTCCGTACGTGAAAAACCACCCTTTTTTATAAGAGATGCATCAATGTTTACTTCGCTCATATCATTAACGATAACAGCTACTTTTAAGTTATTCTTATTAGTTAAAATGTGATGTAGTAAGGTAGTTTTTCCAGATCCTAAAAAACCACTTAATACAGTGATAGGTACTTTTTTCATGAAATGATCTCTCCTTTAAATCGTAATGATTACGTTTTATATTAAACGAAGGGAAAAGAAAAATCAATAATAAATCATAATGATTACGATTTAAGAATAGAAATAGACTATAAAATTTGTGCTGTAGTATGAAGCATTTGGACAAGCACATGTTTACATATAAATAAAATGGAGGCGAGAAGCTTGGTTTTTAATAGAGTTTCAAAAGAATTAGTAGGCATAGCTCTTATCGCTATGTTTCTCTTTTTGTTGTTTTTTGTAGATTTTACAAGTCTAGTAAATTTGCACAAAAATATACCGCAGGAATGGCTGAATGTGAATACGGTATTTTTAAGTATCATTTTTGAAGCAATACCTTTTATTTTATTAGGGGTAATTGTTTCTTCATGTATTCAAGTGTTTGTGACGGAAGATATGATTCAAAAAGTAATGCCAAAATCTCCGATTGTTGCAATGATTCCAGCAGTATTTGTGGGAGTTCTTTTTCCAATGTGTGAATGTGTCATTATACCAATTGTAAGAAGGCTCATTCAAAAGGGGTTACCACTTCATGTAGGCATTGTTATTTTAATGAGTGCACTCATTATGAATCCAGTTGTCCTTTTATCTACTGTATATGCGTTTCCAAAAAATGATTACGTTGTATATGCACGCTTTGGGATAACAATTTTAGTTGCTCTATTCATAGGTCTAATTGTGTATTATTGCTATCGCGAAAGAAATGTTTTAAAAGATGTAGAGGTTTCAGTTCAAACAAGAAAAAAAAGAGTTGGAAAGATGTTATGAATCACACTGTAGATGAGTTTTTTGATACTGGTAAGTATTTATTGATTGGTGCTTTTTTAGCAAGTGTATTTCAAATGTTTTTTGATCGGAATGTAAAGGATGTGACGGGTAATAAAGCAGTAGTGGCTCGATACGGTATAACTTGTTGTATTGCGGATGCATCAGTCTGGGGGATGATTGTTACCGGGCAAAATGTTGAAAAATTCCAGAAGAAACATGGGTGAAAATAACAGGATTATTAGATGAAACGACATATAAAGGAACAGTCTTTCCACTTGTAAAAGTAAACAAAATCGAGAAAATTGATAAGCCAACTGACCCATATGTATATGACGCTTTACCTCAATAGAAAAGAATAAATTCTTCATATTTTCATGAAATAGAATCATAATCATGACGATAAAAAAATAAAGATAAGAGTAATTTGGTTTGTTAAAAATATGTGCAGAAGGAGTTATGCGATGAACTGGGTTACTCATAAACCATCATTTGAATTTGAAACATTTAGTCCTATTATTCGGTCACAATCTGCTTGGAGTGGACATTTAGATTTTGCATATGACTTAGTACGATTTGAAAAACCAGAAACTTTAGTTGAGTTAGGTACACATTTAGGAGCCTCCTTTTTTAGTTTTTGCCAGGGAGTAAAAGATGGAGGGTTATCGACTAAATGCTTTGCAGTAGATACTTGGGCTGGAGATGGGCATACAGGTCCATATGGAGAAGGGGTTTTTCAAATAGTAGAGAAAGTAGTGAGCGATAACTACCTTAATATAGGAAATTTAATTCGATCTACTTTTGATGATGCTGTAGATCGGTTTCAAGATGAAACGATAAATCTTTTGCATATTGATGGCTATCATACGTATGAAGCTGTTTCTCACGATTATAATACATGGCTACCGAAAGTCGCGAAAAACGGTATTGTATTATTTCATGATATTGAAGTTAGAAGTAGTGATTTCGGCGTGTATAAGTTTTGGGATGAGGTAAAAGTGAATTACCCTCATTTTCAATTTGCGCATTCATATGGACTGGGAGTGTTATTTCCGAAGGGTTGTAATGATAAGTTTGAGGAAATACTTAAAAATAAAGAAGAAATACAAAATATGTATAAATAAAGATAGGGCATGCATCATTTTAATGATGTGTGTCCTATTTTTGTGTGGAAAATAATAGTGTGAATTAAAAAGTGAAGATAGTTGTAAAAAGTTTTGTTGCAGCAAATATTAAAAAAGTTAGTATGGGATTGTTCCTTGTAAATAAAGTGAAGCTTTAATACGTTCATATCAATTCGGAATTTTACAGTAGTTAATTTCTTACCTAAGTGCTTTGTACTTACTGAATTTTAAGGCGGGGGTCTTATTGGCCGAAAATATCGGGATAAATAAAAATACAACATTTTTTATATTTTTCATTGCGAAAAACGTAATCTACTTTTACAATAGAAAGGGTTGTGAATATATTATACTGGAAAAATAAATCGAAATAATATGAAAATTTTGTTTTGTCTTCGCTAATTGTATATTACATACATGTAAGACGACATACGTCATGTTATCGACTTGTAAGGAGAGAAAAAATGAAAAGTGTAAGATTACCATCGATGCTAGAAATCATAGTTCTTTTATTACTATTTCTTGCTGTTGTCTTTTCCTTCCAAACGATTTTTGATCTCCCAATTCAATTAGCGCTATTTATTTCATGGTTTTTAGTAATTGCGCTTGGATTAAGATTAGGATTTCGTTATCAAGAATTGCAAGATGCAATTACGAAAGGGATTTCTAACGGATTAGAAGCAATACTGATTTTAGTTGCAGTAGGTGCTTTAATTGGAACGTGGATTGCTGGTGGGGTAGTACCAACATTAATCTATTATGGATTAGAATTTATTCACCCTAGCATATTCCTATTAGCAACATTAATTATTTGTTCTATAACTTCTATCGCAACAGGAACGTCTTGGGGAACAGTGGGAACAGCAGGTATTGCTATGATGGCGATTGGTGAAGGACTTGGTTTACCACTTCCGCTTGTTGCTGGTGCAGTTCTTTCAGGAGCTTATTTCGGCGACAAATTATCACCACTTTCTGATAGCACAGTTCTTGCAGCTTCTATGGCGAAAGTAGATGTTATTGCTCACGTTCGAGCTATGCTCGTATTAGATGTTCCGGCTTATATTATTACTAGTATTATGTTTACTGTAGCTGGTTGGATGTATGGCGGCGATAATGTAGATTTGAATCGAGTAGAATTTTTAAAAGAAGCTTTATTAAAGCAATTTGATATTAAAATATGGATGCTTGTTCCGGCGGTCATTGTTATCGTTCTATTAGCGATGAAGAAACCGTCTATGCCAACAATTGCAATGGGAGCTTTAATTGGTGCAATTTGGGCAACTCTTTTCCAAGGGATGAACTTTGGAGAGGCGATTGGAACAGCTTATAACGGATTCTCAATTCAATCTGGTGTTGAGTTTGTTGACAAGTTATTAAACCGTGGTGGAATTAACGGCATGCTTGGCTCAGTAGCTGTTATTATTTTCGGTTTAGGATTTGGTGGATTACTTGAAAAACTAGGTGTTTTAAAAGTAATCGTATCAAAATTTGAGAAGAAATTAAATTCTGCAGGTAATGTAACATTGTCTACATTAATCGTGGCATTCTTAGCTAATATATTTGGTTGTGCGATGTATGTATCACTAATTTTAACACCAAAAATTATGGAAGATAGCTATGATAAATTAAAAATAGACCGTCGTGTATTAGCGCGTAACTCAGAAGTAGGTGGAACGTTAACTTCAGGTATGGTTCCATGGTCTGATAATGGTATTTTTATGGCGGGTATTTTAGGTGTAGCAACGTTCTCATACGTTCCGTTTATGTGGTTAAGCTTCGTATCGTTAATTTTAGCAGTTATTTACGGATATACAGGCAAATTCATCTGGTATGTAGATGATGCAGATAAAGGAAAGCAAGCATCATAAAATAAAAATCACCTTCTACAATATGTAGAAGGTGATTTTTTTATTTTGTAATAGCATCTGCTGAAGTTATTTCATTCTCATATTTAGCAATTTTTTGTTGTATCTTTTTTAAGTTTTTTTCAGTGTCTTGGATGAGCTGTAAGACATTGGTCTCTTGTTGTTTCATTAATTCCAACCGTTGAAAGATGGTAGATTCTCCTTCCATAGACCAGTCGATAAATTGTTTTATTTTTTGAATAGGCATACCAGTGTTTTTTAAACACAAAATCATTTCTAAGTATTTGAGTGCTTCTTCATCAAAAACTCGATCTCCTTTTTCATTTCTTTGCAGAAAAGGGAACAGTCCTTGTTTATCGTAATAACGTATTTGAGAAATAGTTAAGTCTTGCATTTTGGCGACTTGCCCAATTGTATAATACATATCATTCATCCTTTTGTTACCAAGGTATAATGCCATTTTTATTTAGTATTTTACCATTATAGTTTGTTTCACTTAATGCATATTTAATAATAATTTTAGCACTTTCAATAGTTGTATGGCCACCAGGGGAATTTCCATTAAGATCAGTAGTTGTAAAACCAGGAGTTATCCCAAATACTTCTGGACCGTTAGTAGTAAATTCTTTACTAAAAGCTAATGTTAAAGCATTAATAGCAGTTTTGGAAGAATTATATCCTAGTGTATTGATTGGATGTGTTTCACCATTAGCAAACATTGTTAGTGAGGCCATGTCAGTTGTTACATTTATTATTTTACTGTTGCTTGAATTCTTTAATAATGGTAAAAAGGCTTGCATCATTTGGAAAGTTCCAAAAAAGTTAACTTCAAATCCTTGGCGTAAAGTTTCAATATTTAATTCACTAGGTAGCGTATTGAAGTCTAATGCAATGCCTGCGTTATTAATTAATAAATGTAAATGGTCAGTCGTTTCGTAAATTTTCTTTGTTGCTTCTTGAATGGATTGTGAATTTGAAATATCTACTTGAATATAGGAAACGTTTGAAACATTTAAAGATTCTACGGCTTGTTGTCCAAGTTGTTCATTACGAGCACCTAAAAATACGTGATAATCTTTTTCTGCTAATTGACGAACAAGTTCATATCCAATTCCTTTATTCGCACCTGTTATAAAAGCATATTTTTTCATATTGAATTCCTCCAGTAGTGTTATAGTAGGTTACAATGGAAAGGATACAGCCTAAACTTAAGTTTAGGTCAAGAGGAATTTTTTTTAATAAATATAGAATATCTATATATAAGAGTGAGAATTCTTATCATTTAAGAAAAAGTCTGTTATTATAAGAGATGTAGGTATTATATTTTCAAGGGGATGAAAACATGGAGTACAGAATTGAAAGAGATACATTAGGAGAAATAAAAGTTCCAGCTGATAAATTATGGGCAGCACAAACACAACGTAGTAAAGAAAACTTTCCAATTGGAACAGAGCAAATGCCGCTTGAAATTGTAAAAGCATTTGCAATTTTAAAGAAGAGTGCAGCGCTTAGCAATCAAAAATTAGGAAAGCTATCAGAAGAAAAAGCAGAAGCAATTGTAGAAGCTGCTGATGAAGTGATTGCAGGGAAATGGAATGAACATTTTCCGCTTGTCGTATGGCAAACAGGTAGTGGTACACAGTCAAACATGAATGTGAATGAAGTAATTGCAAATCGTGGGAATCAAATTTTGAAAGAGAAGGGATCTGACTTACATATTCATCCGAATGATGATGTGAACATGTCACAAAGTTCAAATGATACATTTCCAACGGCGCTCCATGTAGCTTGTGTAATCGCAGTAGAAAATCACGTATTACCAGCAATCAGGAAATTAAAAGGAACTTTAGCAGAAAAAGTAACTGCATTTGAACATATAATAAAAATTGGTCGTACACATTTACAAGATGCAACACCGTTGACTTTAGGGCAAGAAATTAGCGGATGGCACCGTATGCTTGAAAAAACAGAGCGTATGATTGCAGAGAGCAATACATATATGAAAGAGTTAGCAATTGGTGGAACTGCGGTTGGAACAGGTATTAATGCTCATCCTAAATTTGGTGAGATGGTATCAGAGGAAATTAGTCAATTTACAGGTAAACAATTTGTTTCTGCACCAAATAAGTTCCATGCATTAACGAGCCATGATGAAGTTGTATATACTCATGGTGCATTAAAAGCATTAGCTGCAGATCTAATGAAGATCGCTAACGATGTACGTTGGCTTGCAAGTGGTCCACGTAGTGGTCTTGGAGAAATTATTATTCCAGCCAATGAACCAGGAAGCTCTATTATGCCAGGTAAAGTAAATCCAACGCAAAGTGAAGCATTAACGATGGTTGTAGCGCAAGTGATGGGGAATGATGCAACAATCGGATTTGCTGCGAGCCAAGGTAACTTTGAGTTAAACGTATTTAAACCTGTTATTGCTTATAACTTCTTACAATCAGCTCACTTATTAGCGGATGCAATTGTTTCGTTTAATGACAATTGTGCAGTTGGTATTGAAGCAGATGAAGACGTAATTAATGAAAATGTGAATCGTTCACTAATGCTTGTAACAGCGCTAAACCCACATATCGGATATGAAAATGCAGCGAAAATTGCGAAGCATGCTCATAAAGAAGGGTTAACTTTAAAAGAAGCAGCATTGCAATCTGGGCTACTAACAGAAGGGCAATTTGATGAAATTGTAGATCCAAAGAAAATGATTGCTCCAAAAGAGTAATAGAAAAAGCCAAGGTTCTTAGTATAGAATCTTGGCTTTTTTGATGTTCATTTTTATGTTTCATCTACTTGCAATACTGCAAGCTTCAAAATATATTATTGGTTAGCAGGCGTATTCATTACTTTCATCTGTGGGCAGTTCTCTTTTAAGAGTGAAATGAATTTTTCTTCTTCTTGTGGTACGAAAGTGGTCACTGAGTCAAATAAATTATAATTAATTTCTAATTGTTGCCTAGTCCATTTTTTTGAACGAAGTTTTTTGCCAGAGTACTTAATATGGCGAATGTCTTTAAATGGGATTTCAGTACGAAGTATGAAACCGTGTTTTACAACAAGAGATGATTCCGTTACGTTGTAGTGAGAGAAATAGAATGAAGAAAGATTCACGATATTTAATAGCATCATGAGAGTGAAAAAAATAGAATTTTCATTTTGGAAGAATAACGAAACGAAAAAAATAATTATAAATAATGTAATGAAAATGACGTGGAATGGATTTTTTTTCGCTTTAAATTTCAAGTTAGTCACCTCGGTATACTTGTTCTTTAACTAAATTAAATCATAACGTTTTATTATTCATGTAAAATTTCTTGATAGGATAAATTCAAAAGAAGTTTTGTAATAGTGGAGTGACATGAAGTGACTTACAAGAATAGAAAGATAGTGTTAGTCATAATTAGTTGTATGATGATTATGAGTAGTTGTGCTAATAAATTTGTTGAAGATAGAAATCGAAAGCATACATTTGTACAAGCAAGTAAGGTTTTAGTAGAGACTGTAAATAGAATATATAAATTGAAACTTTAATCAACTGATTATTAGCCCTCACCAATCGGGCTTTTACTGGCAGCCCGGCCTCACTTAACTTCTTTGCTTCCGCTGAATTTTGATGTGGGAGTCTTACTGCCCTTAAATGCGGGATAAAAAGTAAAAGGTGTTTTCTTATACGGAAACATCTTTTTTGTAGTTGAAATTGAATACTGAAGTTTTGGAATGGATGAATACCGGTTCCATATTCACTAATCGCATATGTATTCTGTGCAATTTGCTTAACGGTAAACCAAGAGTCTTGAAGAATATCCATGTTCTATTTTACATCCTATAAAATGAATTTGTATAAACATATTCGCTTTTCGTTGTATTAAACCCTTTCGGTAGATGTTTTTATAAAAGTTTATAAAATGGGTAAACGAAATGTTGAAATGTTTGTTTGTGTTATGATAAGATGGTGAAGTGATAATAAACGTTATAGTGATTTGTTTGGTTTTTGAATAAACATTTTGAAGGAGTGTTTAGTGTGAGTGATATTTCAGAGAAGTTTTGGGATGCGTCAATAGAGGAATTAAAGAAAGGGTATGTGTTTGATGGAGAAAAAGAGGAGTACATTTGCTTAGCTTGTGGTGAAACATTTATTAAAGGTGTTATTTATCAAGATAATCAAGTTTTGTATGAAGCAGAGAAGTTCGTCCGATTGCATATTCAAAATGAGCATACGTCTATGTTTGATTATTTGTTAAATATGGATAAGAAATTTACTGGTTTAACGGATTTACAAAAGAAAATGGTTCAGTTTTTCCATATGGGACTGAATGATAAAGAAATTGTAAAAGAGTTGGATGGCGGAAGTACATCAACAATTCGTAATCATCGATTTACATTGCGAGAGAAAATGAAGCAAGCAAAAGTATTTTTAGCTCTAATGGAATTATCCGAAGAAAAATCAAAAGTACAAACGAAATTTGTACCAATTCATAGAACAGCAACGATGGTGGATGATCGATACAATATTACGGAAGAAGAAAATGATGAAGTATTAAAAGCTCATTTTACAGAAGGATTAGATGGACCTCTTTCTAAATTTCCGAAAAAACAAAAGCGTAAATTAATTATATTACGTCATTTAGTAAAGAAGTTTGATAGTAATAAAAAGTATACTGAAAAAGAAGTAAATACAGTGATAGAAAATGTATACCCTGATTTCGTAACTTTAAGAAGATATTTAATCGAGTATGGATTTTTAGATCGAACAGCCGATGGAAGTCAATATTGGGTGAAGTTATAATCATACGAAAAGAAAATGAATAGAAGCACAGTATTATAACAACTATACAAAGAGATAGATATTGAAAATTGATTTTTAATAAAAGGAGAAATGAAACTTGAAACCACCTGCAGATAACAATAAAGAAGGTGCGGAGTCACATAAGTTGGAAAGTGAGAGTAAACCGATTTGGAAATCGATGTCGATGTTTTTAGTACCATTATTATTAAGTAATGTACTACAATCAGTTGGACAATTATTTGGTATGGTAGTAGTAGGAAGATGGCTTGGAGTTAATGATTTAGCGGCTATATCAGCATTCTTCCCATTATTTTTCTTGCTCGTTTCATTTGTAATTGGTATCGGTTCAGGAAGCTCTATTTTAATTGGTCAGGCGTTTGGTGCTAAAAACGAAGATCGTTTAAAAGCTATCGTTGGTACGACGCTGACATTTACCTTTATTATTGGAGTTGTGTTGGCGATAATAGGCAGTATTTTTGCGATGGATATTATGCGTCTAATGGGAACGCCAGAAAATATTATTGAAATAAGTGTACATTATGCACGAATTTTATTTATATCGATGCCAGTATTATTTTTATATTTCGCATACACAACATTTATGAGAGGTACAGGAGATTCTAAAACGCCATTTTACTTTTTAATTGTAAGTACAGCGCTAAATATGATCTTATTACCGATTCTTATTTTTGGATGGTTAGGAGCTCCGAAATTAGATGTGTATGGAGCAGCCTATGCCTCTGTTATATCTACAGTTATTACGTTTATTGTCATGCTTTTGTATTTAAAGAAGAAAAATCACCCATTACAACTAGATGGCACGGTTAGAAAATACCTTCGAATGGATGGGGAGTTATTAAAGCTATTGCTAAGGCTCGGTATTCCAGCGAGTATTAATATGATATTAGTTTCATTATCTGAAATTGCTGTAATCGCGTTTGTAAATCGTTACGGTTCGGATGCAACAGCTGCTTACGGCGTTGTGAATCAAGTTGCAAGTTATGTACAAATGCCAGCAGTTAGCCTTGGTATTACAGTTTCTATTTTTGCAGCACAATCAATTGGGGCGAATCAATTTGATCGATTGCAGAAAGTTGTGAAGGCCGGAATTATTATGAACTACGTCATCGGTGGTGTGTTAATATCTCTTATTTACTTATTCTCAAGAGACATTTTATCACTATTTTTAACGAGTCAAACTACAATTGAAATTGCTCATAGCTTAGTTATGATTACGTTATGGAGTTATTTAATTTTCGGTCATGCACAAATTATTAGTGCGACAATGCGAGCGAGTGGTACAGTACTTTGGCCAACTGTTATTGGAGTTGTTTCAATTTGGCTTGTAGAAGTACCCGTAGCATATTATCTTTCTTACCATACAAGTCTTGGAATAGAAGGGATCTGGATCGGGTATCCAGCAGCATTTATTATCAGCTTAATATTACAGTATGCATATTATAAGCTTTCATGGCAAAAGAAACGAATTACACGATTAGTTAGTTAAATAGAAAAAATGTCTCTAAGTTATTTGACTTAGGGACATTTTTTTGTAAGTGCAGGTTTACAAATAGCTTTTTAAAGTTATATCAAAATGTTGTCTAATGAGTGTTTTATCACTCATATAAAACTCCCACGCTTTTTCCGGTTCACCGATAATCTCAAAGGATTCCTCTGTAATATATAAAGCGCAATTATCCTCCAGTGCAATTCCTTCTATATTCCCTTGATGATTTTGTAAAAAGGAATGGAAGGCGTTCATTCTATTTAATTGATTATAATGTGGACAAAATCTTTTATTAACAATCCCCCATCCGTTACTCTCTATATAACCAGAACCTTCATAATCTGATCGGATACTAGACGTGAACCAACACATAGCACCAGCGCTATAACCAGCAATAAGTGTTCCTTGTTGCAGAGCCAATAATAATTTTTCATCGAGTCTATGTTCTTTCCATTGCGTAAGCATGTGAATATAATTCCCGCCACCTAGATAAATTAAATCGGCTGAATGAATCATCTCGTCTATTTCATACTTAGAAGGTGAATCTGTTGTAGTACGTAAAATTTGTACTTCACAATGTAATTGTTTTTCAAACGTGTCTAAAAATAATTTTATATAGCTTTCATCATCATGACTTGCCGTTGGAATAAACAATACTTTTGGATACTGTTTATTTGTTAATTCTATAAGGCGTTCATTAATAGGCAAGTGATTTGAATCTTGTAAATCACCGCCACCAATGACAGCTAATTTCATAGTAAAGCACCACCTAATCATTTTTGTTATATAAAAATTCGATAGAAGAGAGTTACATTCCTTCCGTAATGTAATCAATAATTAGAAAATGTAGCTTAAGTATATCGGGATAGTAAAGAAAACACTGAATATATATATCAGTGAATTAGAAACAATTCATTGATATATAATATTTCATACTAATGTTTCAAAATATGGAAAAAATATGTTTAAATAGATATAATGACGCATTTATCCATATTGAATTTATGGTTATATTTTAAAAGAGCATCGGAAATAATAGCGATTTTCCGAAACAGTTTTTACTTTTAATAGGAACTTGTATTACAATATGGTAAAATTATTTCAATATATTTATTTAATATGAAATACAAAGAGGGAGCGTGAAAAAAGTGGATTTTCGATTTGAATTTACAACGAAGCTGAAAGAATACTTAGACGATGAGAAGGATGAAAAAATAATAAAAGATGGACACAGAGATGTAATTTTTCACTATTTATATGCGTTAGAGACTGAAATTGGCGTTGTTAAAAATCCTAATTTTACTTTTTTTGCATCAGGAAGACGTTCACATATAGTGTTAGAAAACGTTGAATTTAAAACAGAAGTAAATGTAAAAAGTAATATAATTGAAATTACAAAAATAGTGGATAATGTAGCTATTCCGTTAGATACTATCGTAGCGAAAGATCGGGAATTATTTGCACTTGGGCGTAATGAGAAGTTTAGTGTACAAATATTAGAGCAGTATCTTTTTGAAACATTTGGAGATAAGTTAGGCTTATAATGAATGGAATGAGGTACGTATTTATAGGTAGTTAATTTTAGTTTATATTACTTGCGTTTGACCTCTCATTTAATTTGTACTACAATTCGTAGTGTGAAAGGAGTTATACGATGTTTACGCAAAACTATAGGTTAAATGAGCAGGGATTAAATCACTTCTTTGGACCGCTTGAAGCGAAGATTATGGAGATTATTTGGTCTACTGAAGGTATTACTATTAAAGAAGTCCAGCAGAAATTAAGTGAAGAATCGCCTGTGAATTTTAATACTGTTATGACAGTTATGAACAGGTTAGTAGAGAAATTACACCTAGAAAAACAGACTGTAAAAAGAAGTGGCATATATCGTGCTATACAAACGAAAGAAGAATTCTTATCCAATCAAACGAAGAAAATGACACAGGAATTAGTGGGGGAATTTGGAGATTTAGTTGTAACTCATATGATAGATGAGTTAGAGCAGGCTGATCCGAATTTAATAAAAAAATTAGAAGACAAATTGAATCAGTTAAAAAAAGAGGATCGATGAAATGAAATGGCAAATGCGTAAAATCGTATTGTTAGCGCTCATTGTTAGTACCCTCTTTTTCAGCTTGTTATTGTATTACGTTACATATCCATTTCTTTTTCAAAATAAGGCATTCTTCCTTTCAAAGTTTTGCTTGTTTCAGTTAGAAAAACATATGAAAGAACTATCAATGGTTCGTATTATAATAGCTGGGTTATTATTAATTACTGTATTGACCATGTGTAAAAGAATTTGGCGGCAATTTTTTTATAGTAAAAAATTACAAAAAGTACTTATCCCATTCATTAGAAAAGGGAAACAAATACATATACTACCGACTGTGGAGGTTGCAGCGTTTACAATTGGATTATTCCGTCCGAAAGTTGTCGTATCGGAAGGTTTGCTTCAGACGTTTTCAGATGAAGAGATTGATGCAATTATTTTCCATGAAGAATATCATCAAAATAATTGGGATCCGCTAAAATTATTTTGTTTTACGTTATTAGCAGAAGGAATGATGTACATCCCGATATTAAAAGGAATGTTACAACGATATCATACGTATCAAGAGTTAGCAGCAGATAAATATGCGATGCAAAAAATGAAATCTTCATTTGAGTTAGGTAGTGCGTTATTAAAATTGATTAAAATAAAGACAATGGAAAATCGATGTGTTACAGCTTCATTTGCAAAAACAGCAATAAATTTAAGAATCGAACAAGTGTTAAATGAAAAAGTTGTGAAGCTTAATATCCCGTTACATCCGAATTCGGTATATGTAACAATAGGTTTATTCTGTGTGTCGATTGTACTTATTATTGGAGAGTGCATATAGCCTCTTTTTTTAAGGATAAACACTACTCTATGTAGTGTGAATAGAGGTGTTGTCATTTATATCATCATGCTTTTTAACGCTATATACATCTTATTTATCATATATTACAGGTTTTTTATTGTATACAAATCAAATGACGGAAATCACAGCGTTCATTATTCGTCTATTTGGTGGAGTTACAGGATTTTAAAATGAGGAGGAAAAAGAGTGAAGAAACTAATTGCTATTATACTAGTAGGGGCACTCGTTTGGGCGGGGGTCAATTTTTATAATTCAAAGAAAGAAGAAAAGGAAAGAAAAGCGAAACAAGCAGAGTTACAGGAGAAAGAAGTATTACCACAAGTCGGTTTTAAAGCACCTGGCATCACATTAAAAGGATTAGACGGAAAGTTACAGTCGTTAAATGATGCAAAGGGAAAACCGTATATTATTAATTTTTGGGCATCATGGTGTGGGCCGTGTGAAATGGAGGCACCTGACTTAGTTCATATGTATGATAAATATAAAAAGGATGTTGAAATTTTTGCGGTGAATGCTACTGTTAGTGACCCAGTACAAGAAGCAAGCGCATTTGCTAATCGCTATGGGTTTGAGTTTCCTGTTCTACTAGATATGGACGGAGTAGCTGGACTAGATTATAAAGTATTCTCTTTACCGACGACATTTTTTGTTAATAAAGATGGAATTATAGTAGCTCATGTACGAGGTGTATTACCACCAGATCAATTAGAAAAGAAATTTAAGAAATTGATTGAGAGTTAAGAGCGGATTTTTCTATGGGGAAAATTAGAGTCACTAACAATGTAGAATTTAAGAACGAGGTAGTAGATTTATATTTAAAAGAAGGGATGAGATATAGTAATTGAGTCTTTTTTGTTTGACATGTTTACGTTTTTTTATAACAAACGTTCTGTAATTGCATACTTGGCCTATATGTAGGTGTACCTATAAAATGGTGATTATTAACAATACATTGTTAATATCCGAACATCAAAGAGTTAAGTGAAACACTAAACTCACGACTTTTGAAGGCATTTGCAAAGGGGATAGCTAAATTAATTAGTGAAACACAAGCTGAAGCAGAAGAGGCTGTAGTTTCAATGCAAAAGAGCTCAAAAGAAGTCGAATCAGGAATAACTCCTGTTCAAAGTAGTGGTGCTTTCTTCGAAAAAATTTCAAAATCTGCACAAGCTGTTACAAATCAAATTAAAGCGACTTCGAGTAATTCAAGTGATATTTTTAAAAATAGTCAAACTATAATTCAGATTGTAAATGAATTATCACATATTGCTAATACATATGTGGATAGCAGTAGTAATGTAGAGACTAGTATGAAAGAACAAGAAGTATATGTACAAGATATTGCAGAACTAGCAACATCATTAAGTGGGCTATCACAAGAGTTACAAGAATTAATTGGAGAGTTTAAAATTCAATAAGGATTATATTGATTCATTTGAAAAACCTTTTTTAATTGGAATGTATTAATGTAAATTACACGCTTACTTAAATGAATATAAATTTTGCATATTTAATTGGAAATAGAGCATGATATTACCAATTAAATGGAGGTGTGTTAGAAATGCAAATTCGAGAAAATAATAATTCAAACGAGATTTTGGTAGCGGCGGCAGCAAGTGCAATTGAGCAAATGAAGTATGAAATTGCTCAGGAGTTTGGCGTTACACTTGGACCAGATTCAACTTCACGAGCAAATGGTTCAGTAGGCGGAGAGATTACGAAACGTTTAGTTCGTATGGCGCAAGAGCGGTTATCTGGTCAATATAAACTTCACTAAAGTTAAAGGTATATCCTATTGAAGGGATATACCTTTTTAATTTTTTTTTAAAGAGGATCGTTAAATTTTTTATTGTTGGTTAAGTTTAGAAACTGCGAATTGAGCTGTGAAATTCATTTTCTTCATGTAAGAAGAATTTACTCCTGTTTGAAATTGAACAGAAATATTACCGTCTTTTTGTGCTTTGAATACGCGACCATATTGTGAATTAGCATTGTATGTGCCAATTACTTGATTATCTGCATCAAAGACTGTATAAGAAATTGGAAACCCGGAATTTTGTACAAAGACAGTAAGTTCTTCCCCTTTATTAAGATTAAATGATTCTTTTTGGGAAACTTCATAGGAACTCATAGAGTAGTATTTTGTAACTTCTTGAATTTCTAAATTTGTAGTTGCTGCACTTGCTTTTGATGCCTCTACTCCTGGTAAATTCATACCTGATAGTACTACAATTCCTAGTGCCCCTGCTAAAATAGCTTTTTTCATAATGTTAGTGCCTCCTTTAATATATTTTGAGATTTGAAAAGGAAGTAAAAATACCACTTCTTGAAACTATTATAGTTACAATGAGAATGATTTTCGATATGGCTTGATATGTAATTCTGCATACATAAGGTGGCGATATAAGATAATCTATTTGAGATTTTGAATATTCTTAGAAGAAGAGGAGGACAAATTTTTAAAACTATGAATGGACTTGTAGCTGTTTTTTTACATACGTTGGTTTTATAGTGAATATTTCGTTGAGTTTATTTTTGTATGGAGGGGGTATTACAGTTGATTGATTACTATTCCGAAAATGTAAAAAATATCCATTAACGGAATTGGATTTGTATTATAATTCACTAAATGAACTATTATTGTTCGTTTCATTTCTTGATGAATGTATGTATGCTCTTTCTTAATTGTAAATATGTTCGATTTTATTGGTGAAGAGGGGAGATATCCCTCTCCTTTTTCTAGGCATATTAACAGTAAGGAGAGTATTGAAATGCTAATTTCAAATCTTTATCAGGAGAAAAATTTGAAAAAGCTTATCATGTTATTATTTTTACATATATGTACTATAAAGTGAATTGATAATATGTAGATTCACTATTACTAATATTTAATTAAGATAGTTAGCGCTATGTTAATAGTATTAACTATCTTAATTGGTGTGGAATGTGATAGAAAGCATAAGTTTACCGCAAACTTATGCTTTCAGGATTTGAAGAATATTCTTAATATGAATTTTAAAGAAAATACAAAATCTCAATAGACGTGAGAAAAAAGGAACTGAAAATATCCTTTAAAATAAGATATATTCTGGTCAAAAAATTAGAGGGCATCAATTCATTAAAGCAGTAAAAAACGTTTTTATGAATTGGTGTCCTTTTTGTTTTAAAAAGAGAATATATTTTCTCAACAGGACAAATGGTAATCAGCTATAAGTATTAATTATAAGGATAAAAGGAAAAGAGAAATTAATAATAAAGGAGAATGTGAAATGATAACATTAATATCTGAAAGAAATCTAGCTGAAATCCATGAAGACGATGTAGATGTATTAAAAGTAATGGCACATCCTGTCCGATTACAAATTGTAAATGAATTAATGCACCATAAAGTATGTAATGTTACACAGTTAACGGAAATATTAAGACTCCCCCAATCCACTGTTTCACAACATTTATCAAAATTGAGGAGAACCGTACTCCGTTCAGAAAGAAGAGGGTTAGAGATGCATTATTATATAGATAATGCTAAGGCACGTCAGATTGTTGAAATTTTAGGTTTATAGGTTAATAATACATAAAAGGTTTCCTGTTACAAGGCAGGAAACCTTTTTTATATGTATACTAATTGTGTGATAATATCATACCGTAGAAGCTACCTAACAATAATTAAATTTAACAGCTTGTTTTATCTTGCCACACACAATTTAACACGATATATAGGTGTAAACTTACAAAGAAGAGTTTTAAATAGAAATTAGATATAACAATGGATAATGGTAAGTGTATTAAAGAAACTATAGAATTAATGAAATAAAAAATAATAAATAGTTGTTGTAAAGGCATATATTTATAAGAATGTGGCAGGAATGAAATGAACTTTACAGTTACTTTAACTTGGATGAAAAGAGATTTAATAATTGTTTAATAGAGTTCATTACCTAGTAAATACGGAGTTCCTGGGCTTGAAGGAGAGGATATAAAAAAGATAACGTGAATAATCCGAAACAAATATGTTTCGGATTAGAGGTTCGAGATTTTATCCATTTTCATTCAACGGTTTGTAAAAGATAATAAGTTGAATTTTCTGTTTTTTAATAAGGGAAATGTATTAGGTTAATCAATAGATACTCCACCAGAGACAATCAGTTTTGTTGGTGCTGGCGTATCTCCACCATTAAACGAAGAGTGTTGTGATACATTTAAACTAATTATGCTACATGCTAATGCACTTACTACTACCATACTTAATACAATTTTCTTAATCTTTTTCATTATTTTAACGCTCCTTTTCTCAAATGTTTCTTATCAGCATTATTACTAATATAGAAATATTTGCTTGCCTTAACATGATTATCTGCCTCATAAAATTGGATTGCTAAAATCCCTGCATATTCTTTTACACAATCCCACATTTCCTCTTTTTCAAAATAAGAAATAGCATCAGTAACTACTTTTTCTAGTTTAATTCTAGGTAGTTCTGTGATTAGTTCATTTAAAACTGCGAAACGATGCTTATATTCCTCATTTCCTGATTCATTTGTATACTTCATTCCTTGCTCGATATATGATTTTGCTGTTTCAATGCCTTCTAAATTATAATATGCTCTTGCTAAGACAAATAATGCTTTAAAATGATTCGGTAGGGTATTTATAATTTCAGAACTCTGTCTGATCGCCAATGGAAATAAATCTTGAATATTATATAACCAGCCCAAATTATGACGTACTCTTAATAATAATTGTTCTTCATTATACTTTTTAAAAACATCAATAACCGTATTGAGACATTCTTCAGCTCTTTCAAACTCTCTTAGATCTATACAAGCTAAACCGTATACATTGTCGCATAAGGCAACATTAATTTCATAGCCTACATGATTCTGGTATACTTTTTTTGCCTTTACTACATGTTGAATTGCTTCAAATGGTTGATAAGATTGATAACAGTAAGTTGAAAATCTATACTCAAACTCGGCTTTTTCTACTGCGTCAGGTATATCAATTAAAAGTTCTTCCGCCTTTTCATAGTGTGTTTTCGCTTCAGTATAATTTGCTAAAATTGTAGAATGAATTGCCTTAAAGAAATGATAATAGTAAGCTAAAAATAAAAAATCATCTTTGATAGTAGAGAGTTTTTCTATTTGATTAAAAGAATCTTTTGTAATACTCATTCCATCTACCAAGACCATATATCTAAAATTCAGTAGGGAATAATAGAATGATACATATTGGTCTGCTTCTAGTCCTTTTAAACTTTCTTTTACTTTTAGGTATGTTTGTTTTGCTTCTTTTACATGATATAAACGAATTTCTTCATACCATTCGTGTAATAATCCCATCAATTGCTCATTACTCTTCTCTTGAACAGTCATAATATCCCCCTTTTCTATGTAAAGGCTTATTCTGATAATAACAGGAATTAGATACATTAAATTTAATAATGAGTTTTTTTCATTAATAGACATAATATTCAGAATATAACGGATACCCACCCTTTGTAATGCGACAAAATATAGCTAAGATAGTACAAATTTCGCTAAGTGATTTTTTGATGCTTAAATGTTTGCTATTGGATATATCGTATAAGAGGTGTCTTAGCACTATGGTAGAAAAGGAGGTAGCTTACATTGCTATTTTTTTGAGAAAATATTGGACTTATTAAGTTTCGAGGAATTCCTCGGAATTCAATATAAGTATACCCATGTCTACTTATATTGAAAAGTGAGCGTTAGTTTATGATAAGTTTTGGGATTAATTTACTAAGGACAATGACGAATTTAAGAACAAGAAGAAAAGTAATGGATGCTAGAATTCTGCAAGCGTTAGGGTAGAATTTAAATGTTTTTTGAAAAAAAGAATTGACTTCTAAATCACTTGCAACCATTATGGTTACAATTTATATCTGTTTTTAGAAAAAATGTTCAATATTACCTTTTGTTGAAAATTTTAGCCATTTTTTGGAAGGGTTAGTTTTGAAAAATATAGTAAGGTAACTCAAAAAAGAACAAGATATAAAAAAGATGTACTTATATAAACCAGAAAGTTAGCTGAGAATTTTAAGCAGCAGCTGAGCTGGAAAATAAAAATAAAGGTAGGAGATTTACATGGAGACGAAACAAGATAACCTTATTTACGTATGGGACGCTTATTGTGGATGGTGCTATGGTTTTTCAGAAAGTATTAAAGGGTTTTACAAAAACCACACTGAAGTACCATTAACGGTTTTATGTGGAGGGTTATTTTTAGATAATTTACCAATGAAAAACTTCTCATATATAGAAGAAGGAAATAAAAGAATTAATCAACTTACAGGTGCTGAATTTGGTCCTTCATATCAAAAATTGGTGGAGGAAGGGACTTTTAAAATGAATTCGAAAGATGCTGCAATTGGCTTTTCAGCTTTACGCTCATTAGCGCCAGACCGTTTATTAGAATTCACTTCGGCTATGCAAAAAGCGTTTTATTATGAGGGCCAAAGTCTGAGTGATCCTGAAACATATCGCAAAATTGCAATCGAGCATGGTTTGGACCCTGAACAAGTATTAGAACGTTTAAACGCTCAAGAAACAATAATAGATGTCCAAAATGATTTCAATAAAGTTCGACAGCTTGGTGTTAATAGCTATCCTTCCTTACTTTTACAA
>NZ_FNUW01000005.1:0-30494 GCF_900108285.1 Bacillus sp. ok061
AAATTAAAGGGTATGAGCCCAGTACAATACCGGGCTCATACCCTAGAGCCTGCCTAATGAAACGACCTGTCTAACTTTCGGGGTTCACTTCAATTATCTTGGATGGCTTTTGTTATGTTACGTGTATAAAATTATTTGAAAATAACGATAGGATAATAGGTGAGATTATAACAATATTTGTGTAAGAGAATAAAAAATGTAGATAATTTTGATTTTCAAAAAAATCAATTTGAAAATATGTTTTTATTTTGCAACTAAATATGTTACTATATGTGTGATAAAAACAAAGAGGTCTGACAACTACACTCCACGTAATAACACTCTAATGATTTAAAAATTCAAAAAAATCAAAATTCAAAAATAACAATTATATTAATGATTAGAGTAAAAATAAGGGGAATGGAGAAATTATGGAGAAAGACACTGCTTTGTAAGGGGCATATTTTATCATCTTGAGCAGAGAGGAGGATGCATAGCATATTGTAAAATATAGAGATAAACAATGGAAAAGTGCTATGCAAATGAAGAGCATGAAGGGACGTTTAAGGCCAGGTGATACGGTAGCAATTGGTTTAATGCTATTTGCATTATTTTTAGGAGCAGGAAATTTAATTTTCCCGCCAGTTTTAGGTCAACAAGCAGGAGAGAATGTTTGGATTGCTACAATAGGATTCCTTGTAACGGGAGTCGGATTACCCCTACTAGCTGTAACAGCTGTCGCGTTTGTAGAGGGGGACTTGAAAGCGCTGTCTTCTAGAGTCCACCCTATATTTGCGTTTATTTTCCCATTGATTAGTTATTTAGCAATTGGACCATTTTTCGCGATTCCGCGTACTGGAGCTGTTTCGTTTGAAATGGGTATGAAGCCGTTTTTATCAGAGGCAATGGTTTCAGAGTGGTACATGCTATTTCTTTTCACGATAGTTTTCTTCGGAATAACGTGGTATTTATCATTAAATCCATCTAAATTAGTGGATTGGTTCGGAAAGTTTCTTACGCCACTATTGGTATTAATTGTCGCTGTTATTGTCGGAAAGGCAATTATTGATCCAATTGGAGAGCCGGCTGCGCCGTTAGCTGCTTACAAAGAAAATGCTTTCTTTGGTGGATTTATTCAAGGATATTTAACGATGGATGCAATTAGCGCCCTCGTATTCGGAATTGTCGTTGTACAAGTTATCCGCTCTAAAGGGATAAAAGAGAGTAGTCAAATTGCAAAAATAACAGTAGTATCAGGTATTATTGCTGTACTTGGTTTAACGTTAATCTATTTATCACTTGCTTATCTTGGTTCAACAAGTACATCACTTGGTGTCTCAGAAAACGGTGGTCTTATTTTAACGAATGTTGTAAATGAGCTATATGGGACGAGTGGTAAAATTTTATTAGGGCTTGTTATTATACTCGCTTGTTTAACAACTTCTGTTGGGTTAACATCTGCGTGTGCGGGTTTCTTTACAAACTTATTCCCAAAACTTTCGCATAAAACGATTGTAACAATGGTATGTGTATTTAGTTTGATTGTATCTAACCTAGGTTTAACACAATTAATCGCAGTAACATTACCTGTGTTAATGATCATTTATCCAGTTGCAATTGTATTAATCGTACTTTCGTATTTCCATAAGTGGATTGGGAAGCGTAATACAATTTATATTGGAGCTATTTTAGGTGCATTGTTAATTAGTTTCTTTAACGGTTTAGAAAGTGCGAATATTAAAATTGACGCGATTTCTAATGTACTACAAATGTTACCGTTATATAACGAAGGAATCGGATGGTTAATTCCATCATGTATTGGCGGGATTCTCGGTTTCTTCTTCTATAAATCAAATGAATCAAGTGAATTCCAAAAGAAAGGTGCTTAGGCACCTTTCTTTTTTTGAAGGGGATTTTTGTATTTTGTCTAAGTAATAATTGGGAGGAATGATAAAATGGCTAATTTTGAAGATTTTTTAAATTTGGATTTGAGAATTGGAACTGTAATACATGCTGAGGAATTTAAAGAAGCGAGAGTACCAGCGATTAAACTAGAAATTGATTTTGGAGAAATTGGGATAAAGCAATCAAGTGCTCAAATTACGAAAAGGTATAGTCCAGAAGATTTAGTCGGTCAACAAATCGTTGCGGTTGTAAACTTTCCACCGAAGCGTGTAGCTGGATTCAAATCAGAAGTGCTTGTGCTTGGCGGCGTTCCTGAAGCTGATGATGTTGTGTTGCTTCAGCCTAATATGGAATTACCAAATGGAACAAAAATTAGCTAGGGTGAAGGTAGGGGCTAATATGGATATCGGACGAGAATATTTACAATGTGCGATTTCGAACTTTAAAGCAACAAAGAAGCAAGGGGAACGGGCACTTTCTCAATTATCATACGAACAAATACAATGGTCTTCTCATGAAGAAACAAATAGTATAGCGATTATTATAAAGCATCTGCACGGTAATATGCGTTCTAGATGGACGGATTTTTTAACATCTGATGGTGAAAAAGTTGATCGTGACCGAGATGGTGAATTTGAAGGAGGCTATTCTTCAAAGGAGGAAGCCCTTGCAGCGTGGCAAGAAGGATGGGAATACGTTTTTAATACGATGAATACGATATTGCCGGAACATCTATTGAAGACGGTATACATTCGTGGTGAAGCTCATACGGTCCTGCAAGCAATTGAAAGGCAAATTTCTCATTATGCATTGCATATTGGACAGATTATTTACATCGGTAAAATGTTAAAAGAAAATGAGTGGCTATGTTTAAGCATTCCTAAAGGACAGTCAACTCGTTATGTAGAGAAAAAACGTTCAACATAATAATATGAAAGAAATCGATATAAAATAGGAAGCAAAAAAATAAGCCAAATGATAGATGGCTCCGTAAGCATAAGAATGCTACCAACAATAAGGCCGTATATAATAAGAAAGAAACAAAAAAGTGTATTCATAGGGATAAAACGTGGGATGAAAAGTTGTTCCTTCTTAAAACAACTGTTGTGAAATAAATAAAAATGGAAGTACCGTGTAGTGGTAATAAGGTCTTTCTTTCGTGTAATTCTTTTTCTACATGTATGACAAATGAACGGTGGTTGCATTTCGTTACGCTCCATTTTTTATTTTCATAATAATGTGAGACAAAAGTAGGTACAAAGTGTATGTTCCTATATACGCACCTGCAATAAGGAAAAATGGATTCAGTAAAATTCCATGAATGCTCGTCATAAAAACTAAATCATGTATTAAAACATCGTATATATTAATGGAAATAATTGTACCGAGTACATACAGTGCCAAGTACGCAGAAATATGTAGCACAATAGAGACTTTTGGATGCTTAGCGGACAAATAAAAAATGAATGATAGAGCGATTGGTAATATTCCTATTAATAGTTTCAATTCATTTCACCTCGTTAACAATATAGCCGAAATTTTAACGGTCTATTCTCTAGGGCTTGTACATAACTTGAAATAGAGAGGTGATAGTATGAATCGGGGCTTTTTTTTTATGAAGTTTACAAGCATGCGTAAGTTAGTTTTATTTGTTATTACTACAGTGCTAGCGACTTTTTTTCTTATTAGTATGATGGTAACCTCTATGAAAGAGACGAAGTCAACGTATTTATATAATTGGTTAAATGAGTTATCGATGAATGGTTACATGTATGTACTTGGAAAAGAGAATCATTATTTTACACAGGAGTATCGAAATTTGAATCAAGATTTTTCAATTTCTTCTTTTCTCTTTTCTATGGCTACAAATATTCGCTTTAATGATGTACGCAGTTTTGTCGGGAAAGAGCTCCCTGGGTTTGGTAAGTACGATACAGAAATTGTTATTGCGGGTGAGGGTACAAATTATTCTAACTTACCGATAGAGTCGAGTGTCCCTCTTGAAGAAGTAGTGAAGGAACGGACCAGTGGAACTGGACAAGCACCTAAACAAGATACGAATAAAGAGAAAAAACAGCCGTCCCAAACGACCGGGAAAAGACAAGTTGCGTTTATTTATCATACACATAGCTGGGAATCCTATTTACCTTTACTTAACTTAACGAATGACCCGAATCCGAATAAAGCAACGAGTTCTGTATCGAATATTTCTATATTAGGAGACCGTTTCCGTGAACAACTAGAAGGGGAAGGGATTGGAGCTACTAACGATAAGAGTGATGTTGGTCAAAAGTTAATAAGTAAAGGTTTAAACAGTAATAGTTCGTATAAGATGTCTCGAGAAATTGTGCAGCAAGCTATGGCTGGAAATAAAGATCTTCAATACTTTTTTGATTTGCATCGTGATAGTGCCCGAAAGAATGTAACGACAAAAACAATTGGAGATAAATCATATGCAAAGCTTGCATTTGTAGTAGGGAAAGGAAATAAAAACTATGAAAAAAACTTACAATTAGCGACAGCTTTACATGAGGCAATTAATAAGAAATATCCAGGAGTGAGTCGTGGGGTCATTCAAAAAGGGTTCCAGACAGGAAATGGAATCTATAATCAGGACCTATCAGGACAAGCGATATTAATAGAAGTTGGCGGTGTAGATAATACAGAGGAAGAATTGAATCGATCAATTGATGCACTTGCTAAAGCATTTGGTGAATATTTTTGGCAGGCAGAAAAAGTGAATGGATAAAGTGAAATTTAAATTGGTGAGAGACCTCACTTGATGAGGATGAGTTCACAGTATTTTTGAAAAAACGTAAGTGTAATGCTTGCGTTTTTTCTTTGTAATGATGAGACGTCACAGAATAGACATAATTTGTCGTTGTTATAGTAATATCGAAATTTGTCAATTTATAGTAGGAGATTTACAAAGGGATTTTCGGGAAAGTAGAGAAAATCTTTTTATAAGGAAAACTTTTTATTATGAAACTGGTAGGGTGATTGAAGTGATTAGGGAGATCGAAATAGAAGATGCATCATCATTTTTGCAATTAAGTAAGCAATTAGATGAAGAAACGAAGTTTATGTTATATGAACCAGGAGAAAGAAAAACTACAGCTGAGCAACAAGAAAAAATGATCCATCGATTTATAGAAAATGAATATGCAACAATATTTGTAGCAGTTGAAGATGAGAGGATAGTAGGTTTTATATTAGTGAATGGAAATAACATTCAAAGAAAGAGGCATGTGGCGACCATTGTAATTGGTATTTTGCAAGAGTATAACGGGCGAGGTATTGGGACGAGATTGTTTAAAGAGGTTGAGAAGTGGGCAAAATTACATGATGTATGGCGTTTAGAATTAACAGTAATGGCCCACAATACAAGAGCTCAGGCACTATATAAAAAAGCTGGATTTGAGAAAGAAGGTGTCAAAAAAGCTGCTCTTATTATCGATGGAAAGGGCATCGATGAGT
This sequence comes from Bacillus sp. ok061, assembly GCF_900108285.1. Lineage (NCBI taxonomy): Bacteria > Bacillati > Bacillota > Bacilli > Caryophanales > Bacillaceae > Bacillus > Bacillus sp. ok061. The sequence continues at coordinate 5,362 of NZ_FNUW01000005.1, forward strand.
ATGAAATGGCCAAATTATTAAAATAAGAGGTCGTTATATGAAAAAAAGATGGGCACTACTTGGTATTGTAGCTGCAATAATTATTATTGGAGTAGCAGGAATCAATTATAAAATGTATAAGGATAAGCAGGCGCGGGAAGTAAGTGTAAATAGCATATTTCCGAAAGCGAAAGAAACGATTGCTAATATGGATGGGGATATTGCGGTAATTAATAATCCGAATTCAATGCTTGTACTTGTAAATAAAAGTAGGCGTTTACCCGATGGGTATAGACCGCCAGATTTAGTTATTCCGAAAGTGCGCTACTCTAGTGAAGGTGATCAAGAAAAGAAAAAGATGAGAAAAGAGGCAGCGAGGGCGCTTGAGGATATGTTTCACCAGGCTGACAACGAGCGTATTTTTCTTTTTGCAGTTTCTGGATTTAGATCTTTTGATCGACAAAAAGCATTAAATACGATGTATAAAAAACAAGACGGGGAAGCAAAAACAGCAATGTCTAGCGCGGTTCCTGGCACAAGTGAGCATCAAACTGGACTAGCTATGGATATTACGTCTCAATCTGCTAAATTTCAGTTAGAGACAGTTTTTGGGGAAACGAAAGAAGGCCAGTGGCTTTCTGAAAATGCTCATAAATTTGGTTTTGTGGTTCGATACACAAAAGCGAAAGAAACGATTACGGGCTATCGGTATGAACCATGGCACGTAAGGTATGTGGGAAATCCACAAGCTACATATTTGTATGATAATCAACTGACGCTTGAAGAAGTAACAGAGTGAACAATTGAGGGGAGAGACGTACAATGACGATGTTATATAAGAAAAAAGTACATGCATATATTACAAGAGAAAAAGAGGGGGTTATGCAATTACTTGTTTTTAAACATCGTGATATACATGAAGCTGGTATTCAAGTGCCAGGGGGAACGGTTGATGAAGGTGAAACGTTAGAAGCGGCTATATTGCGTGAAGTACAGGAAGAATCCGGATTGCGTCATTTATGCATAGAGCGTTTTTTAGCAGATTACATTATACATATGAAAGAAAAACAGGAGTATGAAAAACGCCACTTTTTCCATGTAACTTTACTAACAGATGTAAAGGATACTTGGGAACATATTGTAAGTGCTGGTGAGGAAGATAAAGGATTAGTATTTTGCTACGAATGGGTTGATATTGCAAAGTGCCCTGAATTAGCTGGGAAACAAGGTGAGTTTTTACATTTGTTCGATGAAGTATACGCACAGTAATGTAAGAGTCTGAAGCGAAGGTTAATCCGTTTCAGACTATTTTTATTTTTCGGGAAATTAAAGGTGTTTAAATAAGGAAATTGAATTTCTTTAAAGGGATATTAATTTAGGATGTGTTGAGGTGAAAAAATGAAAAAGTAAGGGTTATATGCTAAAAAAGTTCATATAAGGGAGAATATAAATGGAAATTCAGTTTAATCCAATTTTAAAAAAGGAATTAACAATTCAAGATATTCAAAATGAAATGGAATCTGGAAAGCTAACTTCAAAAGAGCTAGTGATGTATTATCTCTATAGAATCGCAAAGTATGATCAAGACGGGCCGAAAATCAATTCAATTTTAGAAATCAATCCAGATGCTATTTTTATTGCAGAAGCGTTAGATTATGAAAGAAAGACAAAAGGTGTAAGGGGACCATTGCATGGAATACCTGTTTTGCTTAAGGATAATATTGAAACGAATGACTCCATGCATACAAGTACAGGTACAATAGCTCTAGAACAAAATATAAGCAGTGAAGATGCATTTCTCGTTACTAAACTGCGAGAAGCAGGGGCAGTGATAATAGGAAAAACGAATATGACAGAATTAGCAAATGCAATGTCTTTTGAAATGTGGGCTGGATATAGTGCAAGAGGTGGTCAAACAATCAATCCATACGGAACGGGCAAGGATCATATGTTTGTTGGCGGATCTAGTACAGGGTCTGCAATAGCAGTTGCTTCTAACTTTACAGTAGTATCTGTTGGGACAGAAACCGATGCTTCTATTTTGAGCCCCGCTGTTCAAAATTCTGTAGTAGGTATTAAACCGACTGTCGGTTTAATTAGTCGTAGAGGAATTATTCCATTTACTTATTCGCAAGATACAGCTGGACCATTTGCTAGAACGGTAACCGATGCTGCTATTTTGCTAGGGAGTTTAACTGGAGTGGATGAGAAAGATGTAGTTACTCGAAAAAGTGAAGATAGGGCATATCGGGATTATACATTTTATCTTGATGCAAATGGTTTAAATGGAGCGAAGATTGGTGTGTTTAACGATGCACCAAAAGATTATTACGAAAATGGTGAGTATGATGAAATCTTGTTTAAGGAAACGATCCAAGTATTACGTAATGAAGGAGCGACAGTAGTAGAAAATATTGATATTCCTTCTTTTCATAGAGAATGGAGCTGGGGAGTTCCGCTTTATGAGCTGAAGCATAGTTTAGATAACTATCTTTCTAAATTACCTTCTACTATTCCGGTACATTCTATTTCGGAGTTAATGGAGTTTAATAAAAACATAGCAGAAAGAGCATTAAAATATGGACAAATTAAGTTAGAGGGAAGAAAAGATTTTCCTAATACGTTACGAAATCCAGAATATTTAAATGCGAGATTAGAAGATATATATTTTTCTCAAGAACAAGGCATTGATTTTGCATTGGAAAAATATAATCTTGATGCGATACTGTTTCCTTCCTATATAGGTTCTACTATATGTGCGAAAGCGGGTTATCCGTCTATAGCAATACCAGCAGGGTATATGGAAAGCGGGAGACCTTTTGGAATTACGATTGCAAGTACTGCCTTTAGTGAAGGGATATTAATTAAGCTAGCTTACGCTTTTGAACAGGCGACAAAACATAGAAAAATCCCGAACTTGTCATGAACAGAATAAACAAAAAGGACAGGGAATTCCTGTCCTTTTTGCTGTGTTGACTACAGTGATAGATTATTCTACTCTGGTTTATAATATTTTAATAAACTGAAAGATAAACAAGCGGAACATAAAATAAGAATAGAAGCGATTATATAAATTGTACGGACACCGAACATATCAGTAATAATGCCAACGCTAAGCATAGAAAGACCAGAAGCTGTTGAAAGAAGGGCGCCATGTGCTGTATACATTTTTGATAATAAAGAAGGGGCGACACTTGATTGTAAAACTGTCGTTTGAGAAATATCTCTAATTTGATAACATGGTCCCATTAGAACACATAGAAAAAGCGCAATAAATCCGCTGCTCGTCATACCATATAAAAATGTAAGAATGCTAAACATAAGAGAGCCAATCGACATGGATCGTATTAAATTGTTTTGAATATAGGAACTCATTTTCCATGCTAATAGACCACCGATTAACGTACCAACATAATAACTTGTATTAATATGTCCCCACCATTCTTCGCTTTTATGAAGAATAGACGTAACATATGCCATTGTAATAGCACCAATCCATATTGTCCCTGCGAAAGTTTCAATTAAGTCCATATATGTAACGGTACGGAGAGAAGGATTTTGAAATAAGAGTTTCCAACCTTCCGATAAAGCAGTACTTTTTGAAGAGGGAGGGTCTGCTATTCGTTCAGTATGTATGGTATGTAATGAAAAGTGTAATGCAATGCATCCAAAAATCATCAACATGTTATTAATCATGAGTGTAGATGTAGCACCAATGAGAAGAACGATAACACTCGTAAATGAATAAGCGGCGGCTTGCGCAATTTGTGTTGAAAAGGAAAAGATACTATTTACTTTTACTAATTTTTCTTTTGGTGTAAGGCGCGGAAGAATGCTGTATAGTAATGGAGCACTCCATCCACTACATAATGAAATGAAAAAAATAAAAGTTAATAGAGCTATAATGTTTGTGGATAAGACCGGAAATAAAATCATTAATAATAGTAAAAAGACTGTTTTTAGCCATTGTAGCGTATATAACAACGTATAAGGTGGAAAACGATTTACTATAAGAGGTGCAGAGATGTTAGCAATTAGATTTGTGATAACTTGTAATAGTGGAAAAAGAGCAGTAATAGTAGCTGATTTAGTTGCTATATAAATATGAGTTGTAATCATCATTACATATACGATGTCAGCAAGAGTAATGCATATTTTGGAACCTAAGTAGTAAGTTAGTGACTGGTTTTTCAATAAGAATACCACCTCTAAAAAATAGTATTTAGTAATTAGAATAATTGTAGTTTAAAAATTAAAATTTTTAAAGAATTTCATTTTTTGTCACTTTTTGAAAGGAATTTTCATGTATAATGAAGAATATATTGATATAGTATTATATTAATAATCATTGTAACAGTGAATATGTACAATAGCTTGTAGCAAACGCCCAAGTATAAGAAAGGGCGGATAAACCATTCTTTTCTTCATATACATATAGAAAATGAGAAAGAAAGTGAGGGTTGCATATGGCTGCTTGGGTAATTTGGTTTATAATAGCTGGTATTTTATTTATCGCAGAAATGTTGTCGATTACATTTTACATGCTTTGGCTTGGAATTGGAGCTGTTGTCGGAGGTCTTATTGCTTTGTTTGCTCCTGATGCACTACTGTTACAAGTTACTGTTGGTGCAATTGTAAGTTTAACTTTGACATTCTTTACGAAAAGAATTTCAAAAAACTTTCGAGAAGCAAAAGGTTTTACTGATACAGTAGATATGCTTGTTGGTAAAAAAGGGATTGTTATGCAAGCGATTACAAATGAAGCGAATGGGATTGTAAAGGTGGATGGAGATACTTGGACAGCTATTGCAGATTCTTCAATTGATGCTGGAGAAAAAGTCGTTGTTATAAAGAGGCATAGTACTATATTACAAGTGAAAAAGGAGAGTGAATAAATATGGTAGCATTAACGTTAACGATTATATTCGCACTAATTGTAGTTACATTTATCGCATTAACAATTAAAATTATTCCTCAGCAAAAAGTTGGGGTTGTTGAAAGATTTGGTAAGTTTCAACGTATCATGCACCCTGGGTTAAATATTTTAATACCAATTGTAGATCGTGTCCGTGTATATCATGACTTACGTATTCAACAAACGAATGTACCACCGCAAAAGGTAATTACGAAAGATAATGTTCAAGTAGAAATTGATACAATTATTTTCTATCAAATTGTTGAACCAGAACTTGCGACATATGGTATTTCAAACTATGAATATGGTGTTCGTAATATTACTTCAGCAACGATGCGTCAAATCATCGGTAAAATGGAACTAGATGAAACGTTATCTGGTCGTGAAAAAATTTCAACAGAAATCCGCTTAGCGCTTGATGAAGCAACAGAAAAATGGGGCGTACGTATTGAACGTGTCGAAGTTGTTGATATTAACCCGCCAAAAGATGTGCAAGCATCAATGGAAAAACAAATGAAGGCTGAGCGTAATAAACGTGCGATTATTTTAGAAGCTGAAGCAGCAAAACAAGATAAAGTTCTTCGCGCTGAAGGGGAAAAGCAAAGTAAAATCTTGATGGCTGAAGGGGATAAAGAAGCGCGTATTCGCGAAGCTGAAGGTTTAAAAGAAGCGAAAGAATTAGAAGCGCAAGGGGAAGCAAGAGCAATTGAAGAAATCGCAAAAGCAGAACAAAACCGTATTGAATTGCTTCGTGAAGCGAATATAGATGAACGTATACTTGCTTATAAATCATTCGAATCATTAGAAGAAGTTGCAAAAGGACCAGCAAATAAAGTCTTTATTCCGTCTAATGCAATTGAAACACTTGGTACTCTTGGGGCAATTGGAGAAATATTTAAAGAAAAACAAGCGAAGAAACTACCTTCAAATGATACAGGAAAAGAACAATAAAAGTGAGGAAGAGAAATGGGATACCATTTCTCTTTTTTTGTGCGTATATTCCGAAAAGCTTGTACATATCCATGTATAAAGAAGGTGATGCAGTGAAAAAGTATGCAACTCGAATACATGGGAAGAAACTAATTTCGTTACTCCTTTTATATGCGCTAATAGTAATTATGATAGCGTCGATTCTGACGTCACTTTTACATACAATGAAATCGAATTATGCAAATCAATGGTTTGGAAAAGTATCGATGCAAGGTTTTGTTCAAATGATAGAAAGTGAGAATCGCTATTATGGATTTGATTATTTTAAGCAGAATAAACGAGAGTCAGTTGGGAATTTAATGTTCTCTATTGCGACAGATTTGAAGATTAAAGATTTAAGAACATTTGTCGGTAAAGAAGTACCTGGTATGTCAAAGTATTATTCTAACATTATCGTAGCTGGGGAAGGGACAAACTTGACGAATATCCCAAATGAATCTAGTGTACCGATTGAAGAAGTAACGAAAGAGCGGAAAGTAGCAAAAGATAAAGTTACAGAAGCGGAAAAGAATAATCCGGTTCAGAAAAAGAACGGAGCGAAAAAAGGTGAGAGTGCAGTATATATTTATCATACACATAGCTGGGAATCCTTCTTTCCATTATTACCAGGGGCAACTGATCCATCTAGCCCAGATGTAAATGTGTCCTTACTAGGAAAACGTATGAAGGAACAACTTGAGGGGCAAGGAATTCCAGTAATTCACGATAAAACGAATATGGGTGATTTATTAGCGAGTAAAAAGTGGGTATGGTATCAGTCATATAAAGCGTCTCATGAATATGTAAAAGAAGCATTAGCACAAAATAATAAAATTGCGTTTCCAATTGATATACATCGTGATGACCAGCGTAAGAAAGTAACAACAAAAGTAATTAACGGGAAATCGTATGCAAGATTATATTTTATAATTGGGATGGAAAATGAAAGGCGTGCTGAAAATGAAAAAATTGCAAGAGCAATCAATAGTTATTTAGATGAAAACTACTACGGATTAAGTAGAGGGATTTTTCCAAAGTATAAAAAAGATGGAAATGGCGTTTATAACCAAGATTTATCGAAAAATGCGATGTTAATTGAAGTTGGTGGTGTTGATAATACGTTAGATGAATTATATAACACAATTGATGTGTTAACAGAAGCGTTTAGTAAATATTATTGGAATGATGCGGAAAAAGTGAATGGATGAGGGACGGGAGACCGTTCCTTTTTTATTTTGAAATCTTAAAATGTGATATAATGGAATTTTATGAATGTTAAATAAAGGGAGAGAGAAACATGCAAATACTACTAATACGCCACGGAGAATCAGAAGCTGATATTTTACATGTGCATGAAGGCCGAGCTGATTTTGAGTTAACTGAAAAAGGGAGACAACAAGTACAAAAACTTGTACAGAAAGTGAAAAAAGATTTTGCACCAGATTTCATTTGGGCAAGCACATTAAAACGCGCTCGTGAAACGGGTGAAACATTAGCAGAAGTAATTGGTTGTCCAATTCAATTAGAAGAGGAATTAATGGAGTTTAATAATGGAATACAAGCTGGCTTATCATTTGAAGAAGCAAAGAAATATCCAGAACCAAAGTTTCTTCATGACCGTTTTGAAAACGGAGAGTCATTTATTGAGTTTCGAATGAGAATAGAAGGGATTTTTTCTAAAATTGTGACAGAGAATACATATGATCGAATTGCGATTGTTGCCCATGGAGGCGTAATTAATAGTCTATTACGTGCATTTTTCAATATGCCAATTTCAATGGACTACTATTTCAAAATGGGAGATACGGGAATAAGTTTAATTGAAATTGAGGGTGAACAAAAAACGGTGCATTTCATTAATGATACGAATCATTTGGACGGGATGTAAAGACTTATGTACAAAGTTGCATTTTTTGATGTTGACGGTACGCTTTTAAGCGAGATTGATAGAAGTATGCACGAAAGTACAAAAGAAGCGGTACAAAGATTAATAGATAAGGGGATTCACGTAGTTGTTACAACAGGGAGACCATATAGTTTATGCTCACAATTTAAGGGGTTAGGCATAAATACGTATATTTCTGCAAATGGTGCACATATAAAATGTGGGGAAGAAGTTATACATAAATCAGTACTTTCAAGCGAAATCGTTCATGATATTTCAAATTTTGCTGAATTACATGGTCACAGTGTTTCTTACTTTACAGAAGAATTTGCAATGAATGATATTGCCTCCAAAGATGAACGTGTCATACGAGCGTTAAATGAAACTTTAAATTTAGAGCGGTATCCTGACAAAGTTAAAAACTTGTCAGATGAGATGTATTGCATATGTCTGTATGCTGATGAAACAGAAGCTCAAAAATTCGTTGAAAGATATCCAGCACTTACGTTTGACCGTTTTCATGGTTACGTTATAAATGTATTGGAAGATAGTAAAGTATCGAAGCTAACTGCAATTCAAAAAGTATTGGAACATTTAAATATTAGTAAATCAGAAGCCATTGCTTTTGGTGATGGTGGAAATGATATTGAGATGTTGCAGTATGTAGGATTAGGAGTTGCGATGGGAAATGGTGGAGAGGAGTTGAAGAGAAGGGCTGATTTCGTTACAACGAAGGCGAGTGAAGGCGGAATTTCTTATGCCTTAAAGAAGTTACGCATTATTTAAAACTAATAGTTAGTCAGTGTGAAGAATCCTGTTTTAATAATGGCTTTTGTTAATATGTATACTGTTTTAGGGAATTATTTGAGCTCTCCTACTTACAATTTAACTGCAGAACAAATCCTTTATTTTCGCTTAGCGGGGCTATTGGGTATGTTGCTGTCACCGCTGGCAGGTCGTTTAACAAAGAGGTTTGAAGTAAGAAAAGTTCTTCAGGGAGGATTGTTGATCGCTATTTTTAGTCTAAGTTCAATGGGCTTTGTTTCGTATCTATCTCTACTTGTAATGATGAGTGTCTGTTTTGTAATAGGTATTGCTATATCCGTTCCGTCTTTAGTTTCTCTTGTAGGTCAATTAGGAGGGAAAGCAAGGGGAATAGCGGTATCTATTTATACTTTTATTTTATTTTTAGGTACTAGTATAGGACCTATCATTTCTATTTATCTTATGAAAATAGGAGGTTATGCTCAAACATTTATTTTATTAGGAATGATACTTTTTATTGGTTTTGTAGCTTCTCTATTTATCATTAATGAATGAGTGGAAAATCACTCAAATAAAGGAATGCGAGGATCTTTCATATGCTCACATAATAAAATATGAATTTGTCCACGATGATGATAAAAGTGTGCAACAATTTCAAGTAACCATTCAAAGCGCGAATAAGAAATACCCCAATAGGCAGTCATAACTTCTGCTAATTCTATTTGGGAGTAGGAAAGAAATATTTTAGAGAGAAGGTTGTATCCTTCAATCATCGTTTGTTGCATGTGAGCAATTGTTACGGGCGTATGTTCTATATAAAAGGTATGTAATTCTTTTTCTGAAATACCATTTAAAATGAGTAAATCAGCATGACAAATAAGAGAAAGATGTGCAAACATTTCAAATAATGATCGTTTTGAGTGAATCGGTTGTATTTTTAAATCGTTTTCATTATATTCGTTAAGTATATAAATAGAAGTATCAATAGGAACTTTTAGTTGATGCAATGCAGATTGAACAAACATTGTAATTCTCCTCGTCTCCGTATATAATAGTTTCTTGAGGATATTATATCATACTCAAAATTCCGAAAATTCTAGTAGTTTGACTAGCATAATGAAAAGTATTATATTGTAAAAGGTCATATGAAACGTGAAATAGAATGGAATGCAATTATTGAGTTAGGAGTTAGACCAATGAGTTTGAAATATGGAAGAGATACAATTGTAGAAATTGACTTAAATGCTGTAAAACATAATGTAAAAGAATTTAAAAAACATGTAAATGATGAAGAAATTAAGATGATGGCTGCTGTAAAAGCGAATGGGTATGGCCATGGGGCAGTTGAAGTTGCTAAAGCTGCAATTGAAGCAGGAATAAATCAACTTGCAGTTGCGTTTGTAGATGAAGCGATAGAATTAAGAGAAGCAGGAATTACTGTGCCGATTTTAATTTTAGGATACACACCAGTAGCGGCTGTAGAAGATGTAATTCAATATGACGTTATGATGACTGTTTATAGAGTAGAAGATTTACATGGTATAAATGAAATTGCAAACCGTCTTCAAAAGAAAGTACAAATTCAAGTGAAAATTGATACAGGAATGAGTCGTATCGGTTTACAAGAAGAAGAGGTTAAACCATTTTTAGAAGAATTAAACCGTATGGAGTATGTAGAGGTAGTAGGAATATTTACGCATTACTCTACGGCAGATGAAATCGATAAATCATATACGAATATGCAAACAAGTTTATTTGAAAAAGCTGTTAATACAGCGAAAGAATTAGGAATTCAAATACCATATATTCATAGTTCAAATAGTGCGGGATCAATGGAATTAAGTAACACATTCCAAAATATGGTACGAGTTGGAATAGGAGTGTACGGTATGTATCCATCAAAAGAAGTGGATCATTCAGTCGTTTCTTTACAGCCTGCGTTGTCGTTAAAATCAAAAGTAGCTCATATTAAACATGCGAAGAAGAATCGTGGTGTAAGTTATGGGAATACGTATGTAACAACTGGTGAAGAATGGATTGCGACTGTACCAATTGGTTATGCTGATGGTTATAATCGTCAATTATCTAATAAAGGCTATGCGTTAATTAACGGGGTTCGAGTACCTGTTATCGGCCGTGTTTGTATGGATCAGTTAATGTTGGATGTTTCAAAAGCGATGCCAGTACAAGTAGGAGACGAAGTAGTATTCTACGGTAAACAAGGCGACGAGAAAATCGCAGTAGAAGAAATAGCGGATATGTTAGGTACAATAAACTATGAAGTTACATGTATGCTAGATAGAAGAATTCCGCGTGTCTATAAAGAAAATGACGAAACAACTGCAGTTGTAAATATATTAAGAAAAAACTGAATCGTTTTGATTCAGTTTTTTTATTTTTGGCAAGTGAAAAATGCTCTATTTGTACCGTGGAATTGAATGTTCTTAAAACCTACGGATTCAAATGAAGAAATTATTTCTTCATTTGAATAACAAGCTTCTTCAAAAGAAAAGTCACTTCTTGTCCAATTATTATCTATGTCATGTTGAAATAGTATAAAGTTCATTTCTGCTTTTTTATTTTCATTATCATATGTAGAATCAATCGTACAAACATATTCTTTCTCTGAAATATGAAATGAAGCAATCCAGTTTTCAAGAAATCCTTTTTCCATATTCATATCAAATGCGAATATACCCTCGTTATGTAATACGGAGTAAACTTTCTGAAACACATTTTTTAGTTCATCTAAATTCATAATATGGTTTAAACTATCACCGGCAGAGATGACGTAGTGGAATTGCTCATTTATATTGAAATAGCGAGCGTCATCGACGATAAAGGTTGCATTTGGCGCATTTTTACGTGCGTATTCAATCATTTGAGTAGAACCATCTATACCAGTTACTACAAAATTATGATCAAGTAGTTTCCTAGTAAAATGACCAGTCCCACAGCAAAGATCTAAAATATGAGAACGTGGTTGTGCATATTGTAAAACGAGTTTTTCAAAAGCTGGATAGGAGTGTTCGGCAAAATGTCCCCAATGTTTATTATAAATAGATGCGAAAATATCATAATCAGAATAAATAAGTTTTTTAGACATAAATATTCTCCTTGCTATTCATTAAATTATAATAATCATGCTTCATCATAATTTCAAAACCGCATTGTGTATAAAGCTTCAAAGCATTGTTATTCTTTGTTTCAACTTGTAATTCAATTGTTGTAGCACCATTTGTGAAGAGCTTATGTGTCATATAGTTTAAAATAGCTTTACCGTAGCCTTTACCTTGATAGGAAGGGTGGACAGCGAATCCTGATAATATAGTAGAATGATCTTGCTCAGTAACTGTAATCGTTCCTATCATTTTTTCATCGACAAGAGCACTGTAAACTTTATGAGAAGGTGAAGTCATCATTTTTTGTAACCATGTAGCCGTATTTTCTACTGAATCACCAAAAGCTTTACTAGAAATTTCAATAAGATCAAGAAGTGATTCTGAAGTTGCAAGAGTAAGTTGTATATTATTATCTGTTGTTTTTTGAATTTCGTTTGTTTTGAACTCCATACTATATTCACTATATAAATATGGTAACTTTATATGTTTTACAAATTCATTCCCAGAAATAGAATCCCCATTAATAATAAGAAGAGCTTCATCTGTCTCTCTATTTTGTATTTCTTTCATTGCAGTTTGTAAAAGGATAGTTCCGAAACGTTGTTTTCTAAAATGAGGATGTACAAAGCCTATTAGTTCAAGCTTTGTTGGTCTTTCGAAATCGTACATATTTAAAGCGCCAATTAATTGAGTGCCGTTATAAAGAAGAAAATCGTTTATATAATCTTCATTTCGATTTTTTAAAAAGTTGATATGTAAATCTGAAGAGTAATCAAGGTTGTCTTGTTGCCCGCAAATATAAGCCAAATCCTTCATTTGCTGTATTTCACTTTCTGTTACAGAACGCTTTTTCTGAATATCCATTGTTATACTCCCTCTCATTCGTATTTAAAAATAGGATGGGTGACTTAACCATTTCTTTAATTCCACATTACCTTGCACAGATAACAGTCGGTATAAATAACGATAAGGCTGTCTATATTCTTCTAAGTGAGGAATAGACATAATTGTTTCGTAACCACTTTGAAAGGCATGTGCTTCTTTTTCGGTAAGTACATATTCTAGTCCGATAAAATCAAGCTCTCGCGGAGCAACAGCGTAAGCCTCAGTATCTACTAAACCCGTAATAGTTGTACCGTCAGATAAAAATTGAGTAGGATCCATATCAATTAAGACGAGTGTAGATTCCTTTGGTACGGACAGGGAAGAAAGTTGTGATTCAAAGGTAGGGAATGCATTTTGTATGCTTTCATCATCGGAATAAAAAATATTCACAAGCTCTTTACTCATGTTTAAAATATGTGATTGGAATTCATCTAGTGGAACTTGGAACGTGCCTGACGGATTTCCTATGAAATCGGCTTTAAATTTATGTATTTCTGCAAGTCCTTTTCCTAGGCTGAATAAAATAGAATCTGGTTGCTCGATAAAAGATTGAACTGTGTTACCTACTAACTTTTCAACCACCACAAATTCACGGCCATTTAAAACATGTTTTTCTAATATTGTTGGGATAGGAAGATTCGTATGTTCTTGCAGCAATGTATGTACCGTTTCTAAATGATGGACGTTCCTTGGATCAATTCCAAATAGATTTTTACATCCCCACCAAAAATCATTATTTGGTTCTTCATTCATTTTAGAAGCACGAACGATAACTTCTGTATCTTCTGTTTGAACGAGAAAAACATCACTTGCATGATCTTCATAACCTGGGTGCAAGGCTTGAACGGATAGAATAGGTGAATTGAATAGTTGTTGTAACATGAAAAGACTCCTTTTTCTGTAAATTCTATAAATTCATTATATAACAGATGATGTGTTATGAGGATAAAGATAAAAAGATTCAAAGCATACTTACATTTATAGTGAAAACTCATTAAAGATATTATATTTCTCTATTTTTGTATGAATTGTCTGAAAATAATGGTGGTAATACTTGAATGTAAGACTCGTATCTTTAAATCTATGAAGAGTAAAAGTAAAATTAAGCATTCATTTATAAGATTGTGAATCATAATAATGTAGAGTATTGAAAATATTTCTCAATAATAAAATGAAGAGAAAAGCATGAAGAAGTAGAATGCATTCATTTATAATAGACTTAAATTAATTAATATGATTAATTGTTAATTTTATTATATTAACTGGATAGGAGAGAATATTATGGCAAATGTACTCGTAATAAATTTCCCTGGGGAAGGTCATATTAATCCGACTTTAGCTATTGTAAGTGAGTTAATTCAGCGAGGGGAAACAGTTGTTTCTTATTGTATTGAAGATTATAGAAAGAAGGTTGAAGCAACAGGTGCGGAATTCCGAGTGTTTGAGAATTTTCTCTCTCAAATTAATATTATGGAACGAGTAAATGAAGGTGGGAGCCCTTTGACAATGCTATCTCATATGATTGAAGCATCAGAGCGTATTGTTACTCAAATTGTAGAAGAAACCAAAGAGGAAAAATACGATTATTTAATATATGATAATCATTTTCCAGTAGGGCGTATTATAGCGAATATTTTACAATTACCAAGCGTTTCATCTTGTACAACGTTTGCTGTTAATCAGTACATTAATTTTCATGATGGGCAAGAATCGAGACAAGTAGATGAAATGAATCCATTATATCAATCTTGTTTAGCGGGAATGGAAAGATGGAATAAGCAGTATGGAATGAAATGTAATAGTATGTATGATATTATGAACCATCCTGGTGATATTACGATTGTATATACTTCAAAAGAATATCAGCCGCGTTCAGATGTATTTGATGAATCGTATAAATTTGTAGGCCCATCAATTGCTACTCGAAAAGAAGTGGGGAGTTTTCCTACTGAAGATTTAAAAAATGAAAAAGTAATTTTCATTTCTATGGGAACAGTTTTTAATGAACAACCTGCTCTGTATGAAAAGTGTTTTGAAGCGTTTAAAGATGTAGATGCGACAGTCGTATTAGGCGTTGGTAAGAAGATAAATATAAGTCAATTTGAAAATATCCCGAAAAACTTTAAGTTGTATAATTATGTCCCGCAATTAGAAGTTTTACAGCATGCTGATGTATTCGTGACACATGGTGGTATGAATAGTTCGAGTGAAGCGTTATATTACGGTGTACCATTAGTTGTAATTCCGGTAACAGGAGATCAGCCATTCGTTGCAAAACGATTGACTGAAGTAGGGGCAGGCGTAAGACTTAATCGTAACGAGTTAACTTCTGAATTGTTACGTGAGACTGTAAAGAAAGTAATGGATGATGTAACGTTTAAGGAAAATAGTCGTAAAGTGGGAGAGTCGCTTAGAAATGCTGGTGGATATCAAAGGGCAGTTGAGGAAATACTTGAATTAAAAATGAATCCGTACGTAAAGATTAAATAGATGTTAAAAACACACTTACTTTTAATTTGTAAGTGTGTTTCTAGTATTACGCGTTACATGCGTTACATAAAAATAGCGATAAAGGTGAAACTTTTGTGTATATAAATCGATACCTTTGAATTAGTAGTAAAATTACGTTAAAATAATACTAAGAAAATATATAAGTTTTGGGGGTAATTAATGAAGAAAGTATTTGAATACGTATTATTAACAATTGGCTCAATTATAGTAGCAAGTTCATTAGAGCTTATTTTAGCACCTAATGGATTAGTAGATGGCGGGGTAACGGCTATTGCTATTATGGCAAATAAAGTTGCAGGATTGCCGCTTTATGGCGTTTTTTTAGGAATTAATATCCCAATTTTATTATTTACTGCAAAAGTAATGGGAAAGAAATTTTTTATCCGTACATCTTATGCGAATGTAGTTACAACACTCGGATTAATTTATTTAAAACCATTTCCTGCAATTACGACTTCTGAGTTATTAATTGTACTCTATGGTGGAGTGCTGTTCGGAATTGGTGTTGGGATTGTTGTTAAAATGGGTGGAGCAATTGACGGTTCGGAAATGTTAGCAGTTTGGATGAATAAACACTTTAATGTACCAATTAGTACATTTTTACTTGCAGTAAATGCAGTTATTTTCATCTTTGTTGCCATTTTATTTTCAATCGAACAAGCGATGTTCTCATTAGCAATTTTCTATATTGTTACGAAGATGATTGATTTTATATTAGATGGTATTAATCAAGGTAAGAGCGTTATGATTATTTCTGGTAAGAATAAAGAAATAGGCGATTTACTTATGAAAGAATTGCAACTATCTGTTACGTATCTACATGGAGAAGGTGGTTTTTTAGGGGAGCATAAGAGAATCATTTATTGCATTACAAACCGATTCATTTATCCGAAAATGAAAGATCTCGTTCTCTCTGTAGATCCAACCGCTATAATTGAAGCTTCCTATTCAACAGAAACGACTGGTGTGAAACGTCCGGGAAGGAAAGCTAGGTCAGGTGAGTAACTAGAAGAAGGCTGTCCAAAAAGTTATTTTGGAACAACCTTCTTTTTTATTTTGTTGAATTGTTAGTATGTTACAAGTTAAACCCACTGTTAACAAGTTTCCTTGCAACTAGGGAACCAAGCGTCTTTCAATAATGTAGCCAACGTCTCAATTTTATTTTCCGGAATACTACCAAAACCGAGTAATACATATGATTCCTTGCGTAAATCATTCATGAAATCATATGGAGAAAGTGGGTATAATTTAACGCTTTGTTTTTTAGCGGATTCAATCAGTTCATTTTCATTCATACTGTTATGTACACATAAAACAATATGAAGTCCGGACTGTTCGCCAAGAATTTGAACATTAGCTCCCATTTCTTTCATAATGGATTTTACTAACACATGATGTTTTCTTTTATAAAGTGTACGACTGCGATTAAGGTGACGTTCCCAATTCCCGCTTTGTATAAAGTTAGCAAAAGCAAGTTGTTGTATTGTAGCCACTGTTTGTTTAAAAATTCCATGCAGTTCTTGATATGTTTTTGAAAGATGTGGTGGTAAAACAACATATCCCATTCGTAAAGAAGGTAAAAAAGATTTTGAGAAAGTCCCCATATAAATAACGAGTTCATTTGAATCAAGACTTTGTAAAGAAGGAATCGGCTTACCAGCGTAGCGAAACTCTCCGTCATAGTCATCTTCAATAATGTATCCATTGCAATCATTAGCCCACTTTAACAATTCTAATCTTCTAGATAAAGGCATAATAATCCCGAGTGGAAATTGGTGTGATGGTGTAACGTATGCGACATTGGAATTTGTATTGTATAAGCTAGAAATATCAATCCCTTTTTCATCCAAAGGTATGGGATGAATTTGTCTATCACAGCTTTTAATGATTGCGTGTATACGGTGAAATCCAGGGTTTTCAATGCCGTATTCTTTTGTAGGGCCAAGCAGTTGAAGTAGTAGCCAGAGAAGTGGCTGTGTTCCGGCGCCAATCACAATTTGATCAGGTGAAGAATGTACACCGCGCGAGTGATATAAATATGTTGATATATGTTCTCGAAGAGCGAATTCACCTTGAGGATCTTCTTTGGAAAATAGTGCATTTTCGTATGTAAGTATGGATTCTTGTAATGCTCGTTTCCAATTTGTAATCGGAAAAGTAGTTTGATCAATAAGCCCTTGGCTACAATCATATTCAAATTTTTCGTCTATTAAATTGCTCGTCTTCTTTGCTGTATTTCGTTTTTTATTTGGGATAACGTCAATATCGAAATTTGCTACAAAAATACCACGTTTCGGTTTACTTTCTACATAACCTTCAGCTAATAATTGTTGATAAGCTGATTCAACAGTAATGCGGCTAATATTAAGTTGTGATGCTAAATTTCTGTGTGAGGGTAGACGTGTGCCAACAGAAATAGCCCCTTGTATAATTTCAGCTTTTATATATTCGTAAATTTGCAAGTAAATAGGTGTGTTACTTTGTAATTGCAATGGGATAGTAAAATCCATATAAAACCCTCCTTTAAAACTGGCCTTATAAAAAATACTTAAACTGCCACTTAAGTAAAGGGCAGTTACTTTCTATAATAATGATATAACATTTAGAAAATTAAATAAATAGTTAAGGGAGAGTTAAAAATGAATGTTAAAGAAGTAGTAACAGAAGAGCAATTACATGAAGTATTACCTGTTTTACAGCAATTACGAACACAACTTTCAAAAGAGGAAACAGGCACTTTATTTCGAAATATGAAAGAAGAAAATTATAAACTATTTTCGCTGCGTAATGAAGATGATGAAGTTGTTAGCCTTGCAGGTGTAGCGATTTGTACGAACTTTTATAATAAGAAGCACGTTTTCGTATATGACCTTGTAACGGCAGACGCACATCGTTCAAAAGGACATGGAAATGTATTACTTTCGTATATAGAGAACTGGGGAAAGGAAAACGGATGTGAGTCTATCGCCCTCACGTCAGCATTTTCAAGAATTGATGCTCATCGTTTTTATGAAAGAGAAGGGTATGATAAGGTGAGTTATTCTTTTCATAAAGAATTATAAATAAGAAGAAGAAGCTGTCCCGAAAAGTTGGGAACAGCTTCTTCTTCTTATTTCTCAAGTTATTATTGAAACGTAAATAGGTTGTAAGTTATGGTATATGTATTTGAAAAGGTTATATAGTGTTATTGTATCGAATTGTTTTAAGTAATAATAAAGAGAATGATTGGAGCGCTTATACTTGAAAAAAATAAAGAAACTATCAATCCCTAATGATGCTAGAGTTATCGTCATATCGGATATTCATGGAGAATTAAATCTTTTAAAAGAAGCACTACATAAAGTTAACTTTAAAGATGAAGATTATTTAATTATTAATGGAGATCTTTGCGAGAAAGGACGAGATAGCGTAGGTGTAGTAAATTACGTTATGAATCTTGTAAGGAACACTTCAAATGTTCACGTTGTTGAAGGGAATTGTGAAGTTTTAGTTGATGCTCTTCTAAATGAAAATCCTGGTCTTATTAATTATTTATGTACGAGGAAGCATTCAATTTTTAATGAATGGCTAGAGCAATTGGATTTTTCAGTTCATGAAGGTACTTCAATTCGTGAAGTGAAAGAAGCATTGCTAAGTGAATTTTCACAAGAACTATATTGGCTAACGGAGTTGCCAACAGCGATTGAAACAGAAGATTATATTTTTGTGCATGCTGGGCTAGAAGATAGAGTAGATTGGAAAGAAACAGAGCGCAAAAATGCGATAGCAATGCCGGAGTTTTTTTATAAATCACATAAAGCAAATAAGTATGTAATAGTTGGTCATTGGCCAGTCGTGAACTATTCTGAAGAAGCACCGTCTAACAATCCAGTTATTGATAAGGAGAAAAAAATTATTGCAATTGATGGAGGAAATGCAATTAAAGAAGCAGGACAATTAAATGCATTTATTATTCAGAGGAAAC
The DNA here is from genome assembly GCF_900108285.1 of Bacillus sp. ok061. Taxonomy (NCBI): domain Bacteria; kingdom Bacillati; phylum Bacillota; class Bacilli; order Caryophanales; family Bacillaceae; genus Bacillus; species Bacillus sp. ok061. The sequence continues at coordinate 24,357 of NZ_FNUW01000005.1, forward strand.
AAACGGGCGATACGTTTTCTTATACATATGTAGACTATTTTCCACAGTATGAAGTAATAGCGGATTTTAATGCGAATTCAGAAATGCAGGGCGGAGTGACATATCCGTATTATTACATAGAGCCTATCGAGAAGATGCAAGATTACACCGTATGTAAGCAAAAGGAAACGAATAATTTGCTCACTGTAAAAAATGAATATATGAAACAACTTGAGTCAGGTGAATATACAGTGAAAACCGATATTTCTTGTGCGCAAATAAGCGTTAGGAAGGGAGATCTCGTTTCTCTCATTGATGATAGCTGTTCAGGATATGATTTAATTAAAAAAGATGGCGTAGAGGGGTGGATAGAGAAAGGGATTTTGATTGAGGTGAATAAAAAGGGAAATAATATATTGAGCTGAAATAGGAGGGGATAACCTCCTATTTTTTATTACCTATTTTACAATCACATATTTCAATTAACCTTTTAAATTAGTGGACTGCTTGCTGTCTTTAATAAGTAAATAAATCGTACTCGGCAGAATGATAAGCGTCATTCCTAAAAGAGTTGCTAGTATGCCATAACCTCTATAGGGAGCAGAAACGATAAAAGGAAGTATCGCTAAAAAAATACCTGCTATCATCATTGAAATACTACTAATATTTGAAGCTCTTTTTTCAAGGTGCTTATCATTCCATTCTAATGAAACGGTTGATTTAGTCGTATCAATTTTGGAACTGAAATAACCTATTAATATAAATAAAAGCCCTAATGCTAAAAATATGAAATGATCGAGAGGAAGTGAAAAGCCAAGAGCGATGAGAGCAATGACAATATCGACAAAAAATAAGAATAATAACATTGTGTTGCCGATCCAATGGAGAAATTTCTGGTTACTCGCTGCTTTAGATAAAGCTAAAAATATAAAGAATAAGAAGGAACATATAATTATATTTACGATTACAAAAGTGCTTTTATCCATTGTTGATGTAGGCGTTCCATTGAAGTCCCATTTCGTAACAATATTTGATGGTAAGAAGAAATATAGAATAATATTTGTGGTAACAATAGTGAGAAATAAAGCAATACTAAATCGATTATTCACTGAATCACCAGCTTTCTAAATCAATAATTGGTATCTAATAACAAAATTATACAATATAATATATGATATTAGTTTTGATTTTTCTGAAAAAACATTATAATTATATATGAAATAAAGAGGAATGCAGGAGGGAATTATGCAAAACGTTGTATTAAAGGGGAAGAAAGTTACAATTCGTACAATAGAAGAATCGGATATAAAAACATTATGGAATATCATATTTAAAGAAGAAAGCCCAGAATGGAAGAAATGGGATGCGCCATATTTCTCGTTCTCAATGCAAGAATACTCTTCCTATAAAGAGAAGATGCAAAATCGTTTGAAAGAAGAACCACTGTCAAATTTAATTATAGAAAATAACGGTCAAATCATTGGGACAGTCGGGTTTTATTGGGAATATAAAACGACGCGTTGGTTAGAGATGGGAGTTGTGATTTATGAGCCAACATACTGGAATGGTGGATATGGTACAGAAGCATTGACATTATATAGAGATTTGCTATTTGAAAAAATGGAGATTGGTAGAGTAGGAATCACGACTTGGTCTGGCAATGAACGAATGATGAAAGTAGCAGAGAAAATAGGAATGAGCTTAGAAGGTAGAATGCGAAAGTGTCGTTATTATAACGGAACATACTATGATTCTATTCGAATGGGAAGCACTATGTGTAACGAAGGGGTGAGAAAGATTGTAGGCTATTATTGCTACATTCGATTGTGTATTTACTGATAAAATTACAGAACTGCAAAATGAATTAACAAATGTAATTGGAACAAATCAATTAGCTGGAGAAGAACCTCATATTACGATTGCAGATTATAATGAGTTAGATGTTAATTTGTATATTGAAAAATTAAAGGAATTTGTAGCTATTCAAGAAAACATGTCTGCAGTCACTTTTCCTTCTGTTGGAACCTTTCCTACTAACGGTACGATTTTTCTAGCGCCGACTGTTATCGATGATTTATTGAGACTTCATCATTTTTATCATGATCATTTCAAAACTTTTCATGATAATTCAAATTCATATTATGTACCAGGAAAATGGGTTCCGCATTGTACGATTGCGAATCATTTGAATTCAACTCATTTTTTAAGTGCGATGGAGTATATATATGAGAATTTTGATGTTACAACAGCTTCGATTGAAAAGTTAAAATTAATTAAGGTCAATTATGAAAATGGTTCTGCCGTTTCTTCTAGTATATTAGCAGAATATAATTTAAAGAGAATGGAGACATCGAGATGACATATATAATTAGAGAAATGAAGCAAGAAGATATTCATGCTGTACAATCAGTAGCAAAAATAGCTTGGCATGATACATATGAAGGCATTATTCCAAGAGAAATTCAAGACAGTTTTTTAGACGAGGCATATTCTGATGAAAAAATGAAATATCGTCTTAAAAATACGCATTTATTCGTTGCGGAAGAAGAAGGAGAAGTAATAGGGTTTGCGAACTTTTCACCTGTTAGACTACAAAATGAAGCGGAATTAGGTGCGATTTATTTGTTACCAGATCAGCAAGGAAAAGGGATCGGAAGTGCTTTATTACAAAAAGGAATTAAAGCATTAAATGGGATACGGAAATTGTACATACATGTAGAAGCAGCAAATGAAAAAGGAAAACGCTTTTATGAAGCGAAAGGTTTTGCTGAATTAGAGCAATTTGAAGAAGACTTTGAAGGACATATGATGCAGACAGTAAGGATGGTTTTATACGTATAAGGAGAACTAGTAATGAAAATTTTTGATTTTAGTGAAAAAGTAGGAAAGCACCTATCAGTATTTCAATCTAATTTCATCATGTCGAAAATATTAAACCATCGAGGAAATATACATATCGGTGCTATGCATTTACACGAGAATGGAATCATCGGTAATCATGAAGCAGTTGTATCTCAACTGCTTCTTATTGTGGAAGGAGCTGGATATGTATGTGGGGTAAATAAAGAAAAGATAAAGATAGAGGCGGGACAAGCTGTGTTTTGGGAAAAGGGAGAGCTCCATGAAACAAGTACAGAACACGGATTAACAGCAATTGTTATGGAAGCGGAGAATCTTGAACAAGCGATAGTAATGCCTATTATTCAAGGGGAGTTGTGAAAAATGATTGTTAAGGCGAATCAAGAAGATACCAATGAAATATTAAAATATTCGGCTCAATCGCTTTTTGAAGGGACGAGAGGGAATTGTCAATTAAGTACCGAGAAAGCAATTGAGATTACAAAGCCGATTGTAGAAAAAGGAGCATACTATTTAATCGTTAAAGAAAAAAATAAAGTAATGGGATGGATATTAATAGGGGAAAATACAGACTATTTTTCTCGTGAAAAACTTGGATTTATATATGAATTGTACGTTTTCCCAGAATATCGCGGGAGAGGATTATCGCGAGAACTGATGGAAGCTGGTATTAAGGAATTAAAGGAGAAGTATTCAGAAATTCGGTTGAATGTATTTGCTGGGAATTTTGCAAAAGAGATGTACGAAGAGTTTGGGTTTGTTGAAAGGCAGGTAATTATGACTTTGAAGTGAGTAGAATAGTCTGAATGAGAGAAGAGAAAATAATGATTTAGTGGCTACTTTATCGCTGGAATTTAAAGCGAATAAGTATAAAATAGATGGTTTGCCTTTATTTTATAGTAGATTTATAGAGTGTGCTTAAAAAACAAATAAATTAGTATTATACAATATATCGTTATTATAGTAAAAGAGAAATTTTGGAAAAATATCATTTTTTTGTTTAGAAATTTTTAAATTATTGGTTAATTTTACTATTTTTTAATTTTAAGGGGGATTTAATAATGGCAGGACAAATTCGTATGTCACCAGAGGAGCTTAAATCGAAAGCGACTCGATATGGACAAGGTGCAAATCAAATTGAGGACATTTTACGTCAACTACAAAACTTACAAAATGAATTAAGAGGAGAATGGGAAGGTCGTGCTTTCGAAGGTTTTGACCAACAGTTCAATCAACTAAAGCCAAAAGTACAAAACTTCGCACAGTTATTACAAGAAATTAATATGCAGCTTAATAAAACTGCAGAAGCTGTTGCTAGACATGACGAAGATCTTTCTCGTAATTTCGGTCTACAATAAGACAGATAAAAAGAAATATATAATTTAGCCATGCAACCATACGTTGTATGGCTAAATTACTTTAAAACTAGAGTAAGATACGAAGTCTTTCATTAGATAGACTTGCAGTCGCAGGAGTGATAAGTAGTGAAAAAGTTCAAATGGAGCATCTTGTTGTTTATTATTTTAGCTCTTGTACTATCGACAGGGGTCTCCTATTTAGCATTAAATCAAAATGTTAAGAAAGCTAATGAGAATACTACACCAAAAATGACAGTTGCGTTGGTAAATGAAGATCAGGGCACTGTATTTGAGGGCAATAAAATAGCGTTTGGAGATCAATTTGTTAAAAATGTAAATAAAAATACGAAACAAGAATGGTACGTAGTTAGTCGCGGGGTAGCGGAAAATGGATTGAAAAATAATAATTACAATATGATGATTGTTATTCCAAATGATTTTTCTAGGAAGGCAGTTGCGATTGATTCAGAGATTCCGGAGAAATTAACGTTAAACTACAAAGTAAATGCAACTGGGAATAAGGATTTGAAAGCTGAGGCAGAAAATACAGCTTCTGTTATTTTAGAAGATTTCAATAAGCAAATAATCGACGTTTATTTTGCGAGTATTATCGGTAAGCTACAAGGTGCACAAGATAATATAGGTAAAATAATTGAAAAAGGAAACGTTCAAACAACTATGTATAAAAAAGATATACATAGTCCGTTAGCAAATTACACAAATCAATTTAAAACAGTACAAGATTATACAGGTGTTTCTGTTAATAGTTTCAAAGGATTTCAGGATGTTTTAAAAGGTTTCGGTCAAGCGTTAGATGAGGGGAATAAATCTAACAATACGTACTTAGATGGTTTTAATAACTTTCAAAAAATGCAAACTGATAATAATTTGTTAGCGAATAATTTCACAAATCAATTTAATCAATATATGAATGATATGAATACAGGCGATGCTTTAAAGCAATTAAGTGCATTGGAATCCGCTAATAAAATTATTTCAAATCAATTTACGTTTTCAGAGAAAGAACCCAATATTTTAACTGATGCTTCAGCAATTCAAAAATATTTAACAGATGTAAAAAAACAAGTGTCTGAATATGATACAGAACTTGCTGGAAAGTTAGAAAGTGATATTCAAGAGACGGTAATTAAGAAGTTAAAGCAATCTATGTCGAATGATGGAAAGCAAGAAATCTTTATAAATACATTAATGAAACAACCAGATGTTCGAATAAAGAAACAAATAGAGAATTTAATTGCGAAATTACCTAGTTTAAACATGGAAGAAATCGGTCAAAGTGATTTACCAGATACAACGAAATTACAACTGCAAAATGTAATTCAATTTACAAAAAAATATAATAAAGAAAATGATTTTTATTATGATCCTGTAAATAAAGTATCTTTAGGAAACGCTATTAAAGAAGTAAAGGATAGACTTTATACAGAGGGAATTACATTTAGTGATACTGCTAAAGTAATTAAAATGGAATCTCCGCAAATTTTGAAGATAAAGATTCCAGAAGAATTTAAACTAGATGGAAGTACAGAAGCTTTATATATTGATGATGTGGATCGTACAAGTGACTTTCTTCAAAGCGAAGCAGGAGAAATTACAATAGCTCCTCGTAATGAAGGGGATATAAAGATTAGCTTGCATGTGAAGTTAAAAGATTCAAACATCAATATAGATGTTTTCTCTCCTGTAATGTGGCAGTGGGAATTGAGTGGGACTCATAAAAAAGAAACTAGTCCTGAAAAAGAAAAACCTAACAAAGAAGATAAAGGAACACAAACGGAAAATAGCAAGGTGGAAAATGTGGTTCATAAATCACAGTATGGCATAATGCCGTTAGTACACAGTGCTAAAAACCCTATTATAAAAAAAATGGAAAACACAACAGGGAAAGATAACGGAACCGGAGGAAGCCCAGGAGGCGGAA